>NZ_JAIVFR010000423.1 GCF_020829685.1 Nostoc sp. CHAB 5715
TACTGACTCAATTAAAGAACTAAAACAACTCAATTATTTAAAAAACGGCAATCTCCTAAATCTCCAATTAAAATCAATTGGAACTACTAAAGATGAGGGAGCATTCATTATTGCTGAATCTCCTCATGGCAATTTATTAAGAATCAATAAAATTAATAGCTATGACTTTAAAGGTCAGATATTTGATGATAATCAATATAGAAGCGTCAGTTTAGAAATACCTGCAACCAAAAATAGAGATGCAGTATTTTTAAATGGGGAATTACTCGGAGTATTGCACTATAAAAAAGATAAAGAAGCTCTACAAAAATTGGGAGTTCTTAATCCTGGTCAGATGGGTTCTGTACCTTGTACGCTCCAAAGCAACTTTTCCCACACCTTTGTGAAGGTAGACTCCTCCACAGTACAGTATCCTAAAATATGGACAAAGGAATCTCAAGCCTTCCAGGACACCACTAAACAAGCCGTGGTTACTAAACAAGAGGTGATGGTTGAAAAAAGTGCGCCATTTCTTCAGAAGGTAAAGGAACGACCCACTATCCTATTTACCAGTCAAGAAGATAAAATGTTGGGACTGATGGGAATGGCGGTGGACAACCACAAAACAGAATTTGTTCAGAACTGGTTGAAATCCAAAGGTATTGAATTTAATATTGTAGCTCAGGAAGATGTGCCCTTAGAAACCAAAAAAGGTCTTTCTGTACTTTACCTAGCAATCAGCACAATTCAATCTGATGACCTCAAAGCATTCAAGGACAAGTTTGGGGAACCCTTGGATGCTGATGGTGCAAATAGCGCTTACAATAAACGTCTAAATTCTCTTCCCAATAGACCGCAAGCGTTCCGTCAGGTTGCCGTAGGCATTGGCAATCATCCAAACCAAGTTACCAAACTGGGTTCATCTGCTACCACACAAGCTGTAGCTGCACTCAATTCTCACACTGTCAGTACAACAACTCAAACACCAGTACATCCTCAAAATCATCCCACAATATCGACACCCAGCCAAGGGGCCATACAACCTCCAGCTAACACCACCATCAAGCAAGACATCCTGGAAGTGAAAGCAGGGATAATTGTGCAGCAGGTCAACTGTCAACGAAAGATGGGCGCGGGATTGGCAGCTGCGTTCGTCGAAGACGTGCCGGAGGCAGTCGCCCAGAAATGGTCTACAGTTAAACAAGAATACCTGCACAAACAAGACTGGCAACTGGGCGATGTACAGTTTGTACAGGTAACAAAGCCTGGAGAACCCACCCTAGTAATAGCCAACGTTGCTGGGCAGTATGACTACGGCACTAATTCTAGACAAACTGACTTTGAAGCATTAAGACGGGGACTTGCCCAAGTTAACCAGTATGCCTTGGACAATAACCTACCCGTCTATATCCCTGAACGCCTGGGTTCGGGACTCGCTGGTGGTAAAACGCAACAAGAGAAGGATCAGACTTGGGGGACGGTAAAAGCGATTGTTGCCGAAACCATACCGAATGCCACCATTGTATCCAAACCCCAAGAGGAGGAAGTTGTCATATCTGGCAAACCAGTGCAGATGGTCTTCCCCCTCAAAATGCACTTCGTTCCTAATCCTTTGCCAGTGAATACCACCATCGATGCGATGCGGGGATATGGGCGCTGTCACACAACAAGGACATACGAACCGTATAAAGCTTATGGATTTAAAGAAGGGGAGATTGCGATCGCTGTTGCGGGTTCTAAGCAAGTCGCCTTCCGAGTGGGCAAGCAATACCGCATTACCCAGGAAATGATTACCGACCCAGCCTACCAACAGCAGTGGGCAGCAAGGGAAAAGCACAGCGCCCAGGAGCTTGTTACCTTCAAGGACAAACTCGAAGTGTGGGGACTGCACATGGAACCACTGGGGGATTACGTCAACGGCAAAATTGTACCATTCTTCACCCCAAGCCTTGAGCCATCTTCTGCTACATCTACTGTATCTCCATCTCTGCCAGCAGCTACACCCCCCACAATCTCCACAACTACCATTAGCTCCCCAATTAATATCGGCTCCAGAAGTCCCGACCCACTGGGATCTGCCCTTAGCAATCCCACTGTCAGCGCAAAGGAATTGGGAAACATCAACGGAGACTACCCAGTATCTTTGGGCGACAATGCAGCAGTGCCAGCAGGAAAATACGGCCCGGAGACTTATGCTCAAGATAAAGCTGCTGGAGTACCTTTCCTTTCCGCAGAACAAGCCTACCAACACTACAAACAGACTGTTCCCCAGGGGGAGCAGCGAGTACAGTTGATGGCAGAAATCATCCAAGCTAAGTTAGAGCAACACCCCAAATTGTTTGAAGCCATCACACAAAGGGGAGGGGTGGAATGGTTGGAAAACTGCACTCACTACGTTACCTCAAGCAGAGATAACTACTGGGAAGGCAAGGGCAAGGACTCCCCCTTCATCCGCGCTCTCATCTCAGGATACGCCAAAGTTTTGGAAACATCCCAAACTGCCGATAGCGTTCCGTCAGGTTGCCGTAGGCATCACGTAGCGTGTCCGCAGGGCATAGGGAGGCATGAATCTGCCATAAATATTGCTGAAACCTTATCAAATAATACCGCCTCTGTCTCCAGAGTGGAAGAAATAACAGTCTCTACATCACTTAGCTCTTCCGCAAAAATCAGTAATCCTCTGGCACAATTAAAACCTCTAAACGATGCCGTAGCACATCACATGGAAAAAGATGTGGCAATGGCAGAAGTTGCTACTCAATTTATTGGTAAATCGGCAGCACCACCCAATACGCCTTCTAGTACTCGCAATTACGAGCAAGCTTGGGGAGGACGGGCAAATACTGGAGTATATTCAGCCAATGATACAATTATGGTCTCTGGCTCTGGCCCGTGGCGGGGAGTTACCCAGCAAAAAATTCTCGAAACCTTTAAAAACCATTATGTGCCTTTGCTAGATAAAGCGATCGCATCTGGCAGTTCTTTTGTAGTGGGCAATGCTGCTGGCACTGATCAACTAGTACAAAAATACTTGCAGGAACATGGATATAAGCTGGAGAGCTTCAACAGTGATGGTTACACATGCGCTTCATCGCTAGAACTAGTTACTTCTGTTGATAGCAGCAAAGCCCAAGACGTTACACCCACACAAAACATTGCTGCACAATCCCCAGAACCACCAACACAGCCGACTGCCGTAACTCTAACCGCAGTAACCACTCGCCTCCCAACAACTCAAAATCCTTTGGTTACATCTTCCCAAAATATTCCCCAAACGGGAGTGATAGCTGACACTGTGGGAAGTTATGAGCAAGCCACTATTGATAGTTTGAGAAATTGGTATGGTGCAGCGGACAAACTGGGCAAGTCAGAAGAATACAAAAACCGGATTGCAGAAGTCGCTATTGGGTTTAAATCTGGGCAGGGATTGTCAGAGAAAGTGTTGATTGCTATGACCAAAGATATGAAAGAATTGCGCTCTATAAATCGGCTTACTCAAATTGCTCAAAGAATTAGTGATGTTCTGGGACAACCTGGAGAAAGCGGTTCCATCCAAGTCAAAGGTAAAACCTATGACATTTCTCTCAATTCCTCCCAAAAAGATTTAACAATTTTCCAGAAAAATGGAAATGTTATTCTTGATATTCAATCAGGTCAAGTACAAACCAACCAAATCTCTTCTGAAATACTCAAAAATTTTGAACAAATTAACACAAAAATTGATACGGCTTTAGCTCAAGTGAAATCTGAATATATAGAAATGTAACTAACTTACTATAGAATTCCTATTTTATTTTTTAAAAATCCTCAAACCATAAGTCTCGGCTATCAAGGATTAAAGTCTCAGTATACTTACCAAGCATCAAACCAGTTCCCATATCATCTCAAATATAAACATCACAAATCATGGCTACAAATCCTTTAGTAACACTTGCAGAAACTACCTCCAAAATTTCAGAAGATATATCTCCTGCCAAAGCTGCTTATATCCTCAGCCAGATTTTAGAGCGCATTGGGTATGATGAGGAATCTTTTGAAACCAGTGTAGAGCAATTTAGTCTTTCTGAGCAAGAGGATGCTATCAAAACTTTATCAGAGATAATTG
The DNA here is from genome assembly GCF_020829685.1 of Nostoc sp. CHAB 5715. Lineage (GTDB taxonomy): Bacteria > Cyanobacteriota > Cyanobacteriia > Cyanobacteriales > Nostocaceae > Nostoc. The sequence continues at coordinate 4,085 of NZ_JAIVFR010000423.1, forward strand.
GTGGAGTGAATTCAGGAAAGTCTTATGAAGAGTCGATATTAACAGCATTCTCTTTAGCAGAGGATGGTTTTACAGAAGTTGAACAAGAGGCAGCAAACTTATCATTGGTAGAGGGACTTGCTGAAGAATTTAATAATAAGGTAGAACCCTTAGCATTGATAGGAGTAAGTGAAACATTGCAGCGACAAGAGAGGAAGGATGAAATACAGAACACTTCAACATTCACTAGAGATGTGATTGAGGAAGTAACTTATCTGACTAAACAAGAAGAAACTTCAGCAAACCTTCAGCAGCAAAATACAGAAAACATGCACCGATATGTAATTCCGCTAGCCTTAACAAGACTAATGAAAGAGGAGTCAGTTATAGAGAGTAGGGATACTGAAGATTTAAAAACCAGAATATATGAGTCAGAGAAGTTTACTGCAATACTAAAATTTACTCCTGGGGGCGAGCAGTTATTAGCTTTGGATAGAAATGCTCCCCTAGAGAATAATGAAGAAGCCAGAGCCTTGGAAGCTACGAGAGAATCTTCTCAGCTAAGATTTGAGGTTATTATCAATAATCTCACCCAACAAGAGCTAGAAAAAATCAAAATTATAGCTCTACAAGAGGCTCAAAATCTACCTCAAAATAGGAGACAACAAGGGGAACTAGGTGAATGAATGAAACTTGCCCAACAAAAGCACTCTACTGACTCTCTGATAAGATACCGATAAGTTTAAAATTAAATCCCTCTTACTCCAAACCTTGCCAACAATTCCTCACGGGATAGTTCAAGACACAGGCGAGTATATTCCTCTGGCATTAACTGTAGTAGGGGTTCAATTACTCTTGACAATTCGTCATCCAAAGACCCAAACCTGACTCTAAGTAAATTCTCCACCACTAAGCGTTGTCCTTCTAGCCTTGCTTGCTGTTTTGTTGCTTCTTCCCATTGCTGATAAGCTTGTGATAAGTTCATAATCAACTCCTCGTCATCTTCAGTTAAATTTTCGTTCTGTTGGACTAAGACAATACGCCAATTAGTGATGAGTCTTAGCGTATTTTGTCGTAACAGGTTGCTTTGCGGGAGTGCCAGTAATTCACTAACGGCTTGGCGTTGAGTTTCCCCCCTACCTAAAATCCTCAGCCACAGAGTTTCAATTGTCTGTGGTAATTGGTTAACTGCGACTACAGCTGTCCTGAAAGATTCAGGTAAGAAGTAAACACCAGGCAGCCAATTTTCTAGCTCTAGTCTAGCGCCAAAACTGTTGAGCAAAGATTCTGAAGCAGAAGGTGCTAAAATCCAGAGACGCGGTAAACCATCTTCTGGTAAAGAAGTATTTTCTCGCCTTGCTTTGCGCTGCAACTCCCCGTAAAAAGAAAATAACTTGAGGATACAATTACGCACCTCAGTTTTACTAGGTTGATTGCGAAATGGTTCTAACAGCGAAGCGCTCCTCACAATTCTACCGAGTAACCCCAAAGACTGCGCGTTAGCCTTGGGCGACGGTGCAGGGGAGAACAAAATATCCACTTGGCGAACTTCATCAGTCACTTCGCGGCTGACTTCCACTTTTCCCAAAGGAGAAAGCAATTCTTCTAAATACTGCTTCGCAAACTGGTCGTGAGGCTGTCGGATCATCAACTTTTAGGTTCAATAACATTGCTTAGAGTACCAGAAGCATCCACACCATAACATCCAACATTCAACACCTAGAGAAGTCACGGGGGAGTGGTTGGTTGGGAGAACGGGAGTTGGATAGTAAATGTAGAACCAAGACCAGGGGAGGAGGAAACCCCAATATTCCCCTTATGAGCTTCAACAATTTGCTTTGCCAAGTACAGTCCCAACCCAAACCCCACGCTTCTGTGACCTCTCACACCACAGTAGAATCTGCTAAAAATCTTGGGCAAATCCTCATCAGAGATTCCCATCCCAATACTGCTCGGTTAAGGAGAAGTAGAGGTAAAACAAAGAAAATTTTGTTCGCGTAAAACATCCGCGAACAAAAGGATTGGACTTACTTTTTCTCTTTGAGGCTATCGTACAAGTCCACCCAAT
>NZ_JAIVFR010000424.1 GCF_020829685.1 Nostoc sp. CHAB 5715
TTCCGATCTAGGTATATTGTGTTTTGGAAAAGATATTCTATTTGATAATAATAATAAACTTAAAATTATTAATTTGCATGCCGATTCAAGCATCTGTAAAAAAGTAAACGGAGTCTTTAATAAATACCATCTGATACCAACTTGAAAACAACCAATCTATATAAACTAACGTTTTTTTCTTTCCTGTTTTTCCTTTCTGCCTTTATAGAATCGAGAGGCCAGAATATCTTTTCCAAAACACAATATACCCTTCAGTCAAATCTCATATTCTCAACGGATAAATACACTCCTTTCTGGCTTTCTGCCAATCAATATGGCGAAGTACCTGATAAATCGGGCTTTATTTCCTTTCGAGGATCAGCACACAAAGAATACGATACGCTGTATCACACTTCCAATCTTAAGATGAAAAAGTTTGGATACGGATATGGATTAAGAGCCGTTGTAAACGCAGGAAAAGTAAATCAGGCACTACTGTCTGAAGGATATATTAAGGTTCGTTATGGTGCATTGGAACTTTACGGGGGAAGAAAAAGGGAAGTTTTCGGATTGGTAGACACCCTGATGTCGTCTGGTTCCTTCATATGGTCAGGCAATGCACTCCCATTGCCTAAAATCCAGATTTCGATTCCAAATTATACGCCGATATTAGCTAAAGGATTAATTTCCATCAAAGGATCATTTGCTCACGGCTGGTTTGGCAGCACTCTTGGATATAGGGATGGGGGAGGTAAAAATTATTGACTAAAGTACAGCTGTTGTCTGCGTTGGGTTAAATTAAATTGTTTGCCAAAATTTTTTGGTAAGCTTGGATTGTTTGCCTAGCGATCGCATCCCAGCTAAAATTTTCCAATGCATATTTTTGGGCGTTTAATCCGCGTCGTTGGCGTTCTGCGGGATTTTGCAAAGCTTCTTGCAGTAACTCTAACAGTTCTTGAACATCTGTTGCACCCACCCAACCCGACTCACTATCACGTATCTGTTGACAAATATGTACTTGGTCAGAAATTACTACGGGTACACCTGCTACCATTGCTTCAGCTACAGCAATCCCAAAATTTTCGTAGTAAGAAGGCAAGACAAATAAATCAGCAGCTTGTAGTAAACTAACTTTTAATTCACCACTAACAAAGCCAGTAATTGTAGTGTGCGATCGCAATGGTGAATTTTGAATTTGGGATATTATCTTTTTTTCGTAATCTGGATCTTGGGGATTCGTCCCAGCTAAGACAAAATGAAACTTATAACCAACAGTTAACAGCTTCTCTAGCGTCGGAATCAACAAATTTAACCCCTTTTTCGGGTCAATTCGTGACATAAACAATACTAAAGGTACATCCTCTGGTATTTCTAACTGACTATATACATTTTTAAGGGGCGATTGAGGGGGAATCACACCCAACGGAATCACCAAATCTGGCGTAGAGACTCCAAATCGTTCTGATATTTTAGCTTCTTGATCGCTGGTGAAATGAATTGCTGCTGCACCAGCTAAATTTTGACGCTCTATAATTGCGACATAAAGCTGTTTTAATTGTTTTTTCTTCTGTAAATCAGCCGGATCAAGAGTACCTAAAGGACGGAAAATATAAGGTAGCTTTTGCTGACGGCACACAATAGCAGCAGCACTACTTATGGGAGAGAATAGAGCATGAATATGTGCTATGTCAAACTCATGAGCATGACGTTTTAGCCAGTTTAATAAATCTACGGAAAACTTGTAGCGACGAAATGGGGCGCAACGAAAGTAAATTATTTCATAACCATCTTGTTTAATTGGGCGATTTAAAGGAACATCCAAAGGTATTTGACCATTATCACCATTACTATCAGTTGTGATAATTGTAACTTCCACTCCCTCTTTTACCAAAGCTGGAGTTAGCCCTAGTACCATTTGACTGGGGCCGCCGTAAATCAGAGAAATTGAGGGAACAATTTGTAATATTTTCATTTGATTGTCATTTGTCATTTGTCATTTGTCCTTTGTATTCACTTAGGACTTACGCAAACTCTACGATTCTTGGCGTTCTTGGCGTTCTTGGCGGTTCGATAAATTAAGCTTTTTAGCACTTTTTGCGTAAGTCCTATCACTAATGACTAAATCTTGATAAAATTCTAATTGCTGTTTAGCCAAAGCTTTATTTGTATATTTAATAATTGCTTTTTGATAACCCATTTCACCCAGAGTGTGAGCAAAATCTGGTTTATCCATTAATTGAACTAAGCAATTAGCAAGGGCTTGAACATCACCTTCAGGAAATACTAAACCAGCATCGCCAATTACATAAGGAATTTCACCAGAATCAGAACCAATCACAGGTACTTGGCAAGCCATCGCCTCAATTAGCACATGACCGAATTGTTCTTTCCAGCCAACAGAAGTTAAGGTTTTAAACTTGTAAGTTGTTTCTGAAGGCAGTACTAAAGTACTCATTAAGTTGATATAATTTGCAACTTCGTTATGAGGAACACTTTCTACTAAAATTAATCGTTCTTGAATATTGTTTTCTGCCGCGATTTTGATTAATTGACTTTGCAACTCTCCTCGTCCCAGCAGCAGTAATTTCCAAGGTTTCTTTTTCAAAGTTATTAAGGCTTGCAAAAGCGTTAACAAACCTTTTTCTTGCACAAATCGCCCAACAAAACCTACAATAAAATCTTCTTTTTTAATATCCAACTTAGCTGCTAACTCTGGTTGAGCTTTGGGAGTAAATAAACTTTCATCTACACCCAGTTGCGGCATGACTTTAATTGCCCCTTTATATCCCCGTTGCCGCAAAACTTCTGCTCCATCTTGATTGCCAGAAATAATGCCGTGGCTGTGATTGAGGTTATATGTTTCTAATAAAGCAACTGGTAATTTTAGATGATATGGTAAATTCCACCAGGTAAAAAATACATTTTTCGCCTTCAGTCCTAATAGCTGATTTAAGGTAATCATCTGAGTATAAGCTAGTCCCCTAGACCCTTGTTCCACTTGGATGATTTGGGGACGAAATTCTTTTAACAAAGATATCAAATCAGCACCAAAGGTAAGGAGTCCCTGATGATTTTGACTGAAATTAGAAACGGGAACTATTCTAAATTTGCCTTCATCACGGTATTCAGTTTTAATAATTCTGTTTTGCACACCGCCTGGTTTCCAACGCTTTGGAACTACAACTGTCACTTCAATATCGGGTTCTAGTTGAGATAAAGCACGTAGTTTTTCACAGTTTAGGTCTACGATATAAGTGTGACTAGCAACTAAAATTTTCATTTTTCATTTATTCTTTGTTATTCACTAATGACTAATGACTAATACTTCGGCTTCGCTCAGTACAAGTGACTAATGACTAATGCCTAAACCAGTTCATCCAATCGGCTGTAAATTTGACCATCGTTCCATAGTGATTGAATGACAGTACCCAAGGCTTTGAAAAAACCCAAAGTGTAGAAAATAGCGCGAGTGGCAATTTTGATGGGGGAACCGCTTTTGTGACAAGGTGGGCGTCCGAGAACGTGACAGTCAAATAAACGGGCGTATAAGCGTAAAGCTTGAGTAGCAGTAAGGTTTTTCAGCCCTAGTAGGAAATGGTTGTGATAAAAGGTGAGTTGATATTTGAGCGATCGCATACTAATATCATGACAACCCCCTGTTTCTTCACCTAAATGCACCAAATGGGCCTCTGGGTCGTACCAAATCTTATACCCCGTCTGTCGCACCCGCAAACAAAAATCTGACTCTTCCCGCACAGCACTACCGCCAAACCTCTCATCAAACCTCAGTCCGTACTTAGTAAAAATTTCGCGGCGAAATGACATATTGCAACCCCTCGCTGTCAGTACTTGCTGAGGTTTGATGGTATGTACTAAATCAATATGATACCAAGCAATTCCTGGATCCATAGCTTGGGGAGGCAGATATTCAATCTGTAAATCTCCTCCAGAATCACCCAATTTCATTCTGTCAAATACCCGTCCGGCTACAGCCCCCACTTCTGGATTTTGCAAATAATTTTTCGCATGGGCTGTTAACAATTCTGGGGTTAGCTGAACATCATCATCAATAAATAATATTATTTCACCAGATGACCGCCGCACAGCATAATTTCGCGCTCCTGGCAAACTTGCCCAATCTAAGCGCAACCACTTAATTTTACCAGCCTCCGCCATCTCTTCTAGATAGGCTTGAATTTCTGGCTGGTGTTTTGCGGTTTGGTCTACCACTAAAACCTCAAAATTTGGATAGTCTTGTTTCAAAACATCTACAATGCTATCCCGTAGGGCTTCCTCTCGACCATAGGTCGGGATAACCACAGTAATTAATGGCCAATTATCCATGATTTTTATTAAGTGATTTTTCTACTTTGATAATAATCTGATAAAACTTAATTTTAATTTACTTCACTAAGCTACTATTGCCTTAAAACAATTCGCTTTTTCGCCCATTCGCAATGGGCTTCGCCCCGCTACGAAGAGAGCAATTACGTTTTGTGACGGGGATTTAGATTTAGGCGTTCAATTCGCGCTGCTTGATAGAAGCTCTTTACTTAAACCCCCAAACTTTGTTAATTTAAATTCAATCAATAGCCGAAGGACTGCTTAAAATTGTCTTTCTTTAACTAGTTCCGTGGGTTTAAGTCCCCCGGTTCAATAAAAAAGCAAGTTTTGTGTTGGGGTTAAATCCCCATTACAAAACAAAATTTACGAATTACGAATTACGAATTACGAATTATTTATACTCCTGCCGCTGCTGCATAAAGATCATCAAATAACTCATTTTGCTTTTCAGAGTTATGCACAATTTGCGCTTGAGCTAACGCTCCTGCACTTAAAAATTCGTAATGTTCTCGCTTATCACTTCTATCAAGAAATTGAATTATTTGTTGCAATGCTTGCTCTGCCAAATAATCATAAGTGCTGTTTAAAATTTCCCAATATTCATTAGTTTTAGTTTTTTCTTCATACAGCCAATTGCTCCAGTGCCTCATTTCATTAATTGGTAACTTTAAAATATAGCCATTTTCGCCGTGACGAATAAACTCGGGTAAAGCGCATACATTTGTTGTAATTGCAGGAGTTGCAACTGAAAAACCCTCGATGATACTATAGCCGTAAGTATCATGTAATGTCGCCATTAATTGAAAATGACTTTGCGATAATAACTCAATAACTTTGTCATTAGGAATATTTTTATGAAAAACAACGTTATTTAAATCCAATAACTTTAAATCCTCTACATATTTGGTTTCATCGGGAAAATCTGTCGGGACTCCTGAACCATGCCCCAGTTCTGAAATTATATGTACAGTAATAGGTAAACCTAATTTTTCAGCTTTTTTAGCAAGTCTTAAAGCAACAATCCCACCTTTGCGGGCAATGTGATTTCCTATAAATATAAGCTGGAGGTTTTGCTGTTGTTGATAAAGTTTCGATTCGTTAACCCTTACTGGAAAGCTTGGATGGATTACATCCAACTTCTTACTTATTGTTTCTTTTATCTTCCAACCTTCTATCCGCTTAATTAATCTCAATTTGGCATAATCTGAGATAGCTATAAGTTTTTGGCAATTTCCTAGCGCTAATCGCTCATTTAACAATTCATAAATTGCAGCTTCACCTTGATTTTGAGGATTTCTATATAAAAAACGATGATCCTCAAAAGTGAGAAACCAAGGTTTGTTTGTATATAAAATTTTGTTGAAACAATGAATAGCTTGGTATCTTCCCCATACAGGTTGGCAGGGAAAAAAGCTGCCTAAAGGATACCAAATTTTTTCTATAGGATATCTGCCTGCGGGGAAAGGCTTGGGGCGGATGAGTATATGCCGAGAATTTCGAGGTAAGTTTGGAATGCTGAGGTGTTTTTGACCTACTATGATAACTTTTGCCATTTTTTTTCAATTTAAATTGTTTTTAGACGTTTTTTCTTATTCTTTTGCTGAGGGTTAGCATCTTCTATATCTTGTTTCTCTAGTTCTGGCAATTTAAAAAGAACTCCCGCAAAAAACCAATAATAGACAGCAACCGGATCAACATCCAAAGGATAGTAATAGGTGTTGTAGCTAATAAACAATATAAACACCCACAAAGCTGCTCCGTAACTGCGGAAATTCTCGGCATATA
>NZ_JAIVFR010000425.1 GCF_020829685.1 Nostoc sp. CHAB 5715
GATCGCAAATTATTCAATCGGAGTATCGGTTTTCTCATAAAGAGAGTTTGGGCATTTCCGCCTCGACAAAAGGGGTGGATGCCCATAATTCTTTGTCTACTCAAATTCAGAAATCCCACTTGCACTCATCGCTAACTCATAGAGAACAGGAAGTCTTAGAGTTATTGACTCATGGTCTTTCTAATGCCGAAATGGGTCATCAGCTACACCTGAGTCCTCGCACAGTGGAAAAGTACGTTAGCAGTTTATTGAGAAAAACCTCAACCAGCAACCGAGCAGAATTGGTGCGTTTTGCGATGAAGCATGGTTTGGTGGAATAAAAAAAGTTAGGAGTAGAGACGCGATTAATCGCGTCTGTGTAGGAGTGAGGAATTAAATCAGTGAACAGTCAACAGTTATCAGTTACCGGAGTACAGCGTAGCCTTTGAAACAGTGAACAGTGAACTGATAACTGATATAGTAGGGGACTTAAACCCAATTATTTTAACTGATAACTGATAACTGTTAAAACTCCTAACTCATAACTCCTAACTCCTAACTCATAACTCCTAACTCCTAACTTTTGTAAGCAGACCTTCACAAGCATCGATCAGTAAATCAATAACCCGATTAAATCCCTCTTGACCACCGTAATAGGGATCTGGAACTTCCTTCAGGGTGTGTTGAGAGCAAAACTCGCACATCAAACGCACTTTATGCTGATACTGCTTAGTTTGATCAAGAGCGAGGATGTTCTCATAATTTTCTTGATCCATCGCTAAAATTAAATCAAAGTCTTGAAAGTCTGACTTTTGAAACTGGCGTGCTCGACCACGTAGTTTAATTCCCAACTTTGTAGCAGCCGCAGCACTCATGCGTCTGTCAGGTGGGCTACCAACGTGATAACTAGATGTACCAGCTGAGTCACAGAGTATCTGTTCGCTCAAGCCAGCCTGCTCAATTAGATGATTCATAATGTTTTCTGCCGATGGCGATCGGCAGATGTTACCTAAGCAGACAAATAGCAACTTGTAAACCATAGATATGTTTTGTCAATAGTCAATAGTCATTTGTCCTTTGTCCAATGACCAACGACTAATGACTAAAATCCAGGAAGTTCTAGTCCACTGGTCAATTCTTCCATACGTTCCCGCATTGTTGCTGTGGATTTGTTGTAGGCTTCTTTCATTGCCACTGTCACCAGATCAGAAAGTACTTCTGCACCTTCCCCTAGAGCATCTGGAGAAATTTCTACCCGCTTGGGTTCTTGATTACCACTGACAATCACCTTCACCAGACCACCGCCAGATTCTCCTAGAATCTCCATTTGCTCCAATTCTTCTTGGAGTCGCTTTGCGCCTTCTTGAACTTGCTGCGCTTTCTTAAAAGCGTCAGCCAATTCTTTCATTTTTCCTAAGCCAAAGCCGAATCCTTGTCCTTTACCTGTCATAATTGGTTTTACGCGTATGCGTTGAATAACAAATCAAATTCAATTATAGATGCGGTAAGTAATTTGCCTCTTTTTTTACCAATAATTAATGCGTTATAGAATGGGGAGTGGGGAGTAGGGAGTAGGGAATAAGGAATTAGGCTTTTCGAGTTGTACCGAGCTTTTTCAGAAATCAAATATTAGTCCTATATTACTCATTGCTGTGAAATTAACGCTAACCTCCCTTTTAAAGCTACCGTGTACGTCTCTGTTGAGGCAATTTACGGTTTATTGAATAGCCCAAAGAAACCTCACCCTGGTTTTGCTTGTGCAAAACCTGTCCCTCTCCTTAGTAAGGAGAGGGATGTCCGTCAGGACAGGGTGAGATTTTAAAGACTTTTAGATAATCAGATGACTTATATACACCACCGTAGCTTTTTTAAAGGGGGAACTAGAATCGAATGCCCCCAATTTATCGGGGGTTGGGGGATCTCTTGTGCGTAAAGTTTTAATAAAAAACCAACCTAACCGGCTGTAACAACAGCATCATCATTTACTAACTTGCCATCTTCCATGTAGACGATGCGATCGGCAATATCTAGAATGCGGTTGTCATGAGTAACTAAGAGAATAGTACAATCCTGTTCTTTAGCTAGGCTTTGCATCAGGTTGACCACATCTCGTCCCGATTTACTGTCAAGGGCGGCGGTGGGTTCATCTGCTAAGACAATTTTAGGACGACCGACCAACGCACGAGCGATCGCAACTCTTTGTTTTTGTCCCCCAGATAAATCATCAGGATAATAATTCAGGCGATGCCCTAATCCTACCTCCTCTAACATTTGGGCTGACCGGGTTTTCATTTCTGCTGGGGAAATATTATTATGCACTTCCAAGCCCATTCTGACGTTCTGGAGTACTGTCAGGCTACCGTGCAAGTTGTGCGCTTGAAAAATATAACCGTTACTGCGTCGCGCTTGGGTAAGTTGTGCTTTGTTAGCGCCACACAGTTCTTGTTCCAATATTTGCAAACTACCAGATTGGGCAGAACGCAAGCCGCCGACTAAAGTGAGAAGTGTAGTTTTACCAGAACCAGAAGGCCCAGTCATAATAATAATTTCGCCAGCGTTAATATCGAGGTTGATATCAAAGAGAACTTGCTTGCGGAGTTGACCATGACCAAAATAGTGGTCGAGATTTTTAACAGAGATTACAGGAGGCATACTTAGGAGATTGGGGAGTGGGGAGTGGGGAGTGGTGAGTGGGGAATTGTCAGTTGTTTTTCACTATTCCCTATTCCCTACTCCCTACTCCCCATTTTCTAAAACATATCTGCGGGGTCAGCCGATTGTAATTTACGGGTGGCGATCGCACCAGAAATTACACACATAATTATAGTTAGAGTTAATACCGTCATGGCCCGCGCTACGGTCATGTAAAGTGGCAAATTGGTGGCATTACGAGTTAAATGATAAAGCCCTAAAGGTGCGATCGCTCCGGGAATAAAACCTAAAACTGCCAAAATTATCGCCTCTTCAAACACCACACCTAATAAGTAGAGATTGTCATACCCCATTGCTTTGAAAGTGGCGTATTCTTTTATATGAGAATTAACATCTGTAGAAAGAACTTGATAAACGATAATCACGCCTACCATAAACCCCATTGCTACACCCAGGCTGAAGATAAAGCCGATAGCAGTATTTGTTTTCCAGTAATTTATTTCAAATTCGATAAATTCTGCTTTGGTTAAAACTTTAACATCGTCATCTAAATAAGCTTCTAAAGTTGTTTTCATCTGCTCTGGGTCATAGCCTGGTTGTAGTTGTATTAAACCTAGACTGACACCGCTAGCTTCTCGCCTGGGAAATAGTCGCAAAAAGTTCTGGTCGTTGGTGATTAAAGTACCATCGGCTATGAAGGAAGCCCCGACTGAAAATAAACCGCTAATGGTAATTGTCCGGCGTTCTATTTCGGTTGTGACAGTTTTACCTTGTTCAATTTGGGCGATCGCATCATTATAATCTCCTCTAGAGGCGCGATCGAACAAAACGGTATCTGGTAGCTTAAGAGCATCTATCTGGCGATTCACATCCGCTAAGTTAAACACTTGCTGATCGGGATTGAACCCCATAACTAATATTGTCGTCTTTTGATGTGTTTGGGGATTTTTCCAATCAACAATGTTGATATACATTCCTTCTGCCGACTTTACACCTGGTACATCCATTGCTTGATAGAGCCGTCGCCGCGTAAAGCTAGACATATTTGCTAGGTTACGTGCTTGGGGACTAATGACAAACATATCAGCCTGCATACTGCGATGCAGGATTGTGTTACTTTCAAACAGGGCAGTCTGAAACCCTAGCTGCATGAACATCAGAACATCAGCAAAGGCAATGCCTGATAATGCTACCAAAAGACGGCCTTTTTCATGACTCAGTTGCAGCCATCCTAAAGGCGTTCGCCGCCGCAGTTGTTCGATTAATTTCATAAGAAGGAGTGGGGAGTGGGGAGTGGGGAGTGGGGAGTGAGGGAGATGAGGGAGATGGGGGAGCAGGGGGAGCAGGGGGAGCAGGGGAGGATGAGGGAGATGAGGAAGACAAGGCGAATAACCAATGCCCAATGCCCAATGCCCAATGCCCAATGCCCAATGCCCAATGCCCAATGCCCCATGCCCAATTCCCAATTCCCAATTCCCTTTAAATTTCAATTACCGCCTTGACTTGCAAATTAGTGAAACTAGAAGCATTTTGACTGGATAGTTTATTGAGTTGCACATGCACTTCCACTACTCTGCCATCAATATTGCTAGAGGGATCAGTGTTAATCAGATTTTGCCGCTTTACCTGCATACCAATCCAATCCACTCTTCCTTCTAATTCATTGCGTAGGGAATCACTGCTTACCCGCACATCCTGTCCCGGACGAACTTTCTTGATATCACTTTGGTAGACTTCTACTACTGCATACATCTGGTCGGTTTGACCTATAGCTACAATTCCTTCATTGCCAACAGTTTCTCCGGCTCGTGTATTAATCTCCAAAATTCGACCGGCTTTAGGAGCCACAACGTATGCCTGCGCCAGTTGTACTCTAATTTTATCCGCCGTGGCTTGAGCGCTGTCTACCTCTGCTTGTGCGTTTGCTATATCTGTTGGACGGACTTCAGCAGTTTGATTCAAGTTAGCTTTTGCTTCGTTAATCTGCTGTTGCAAGCTGGCGAGGGTTTGATCCTGGTTGGCTTTTGCTTCGTTAAGCTGCTGTTGTAGGGTAGCTACAGTTCTTGTCTGGGTGGCTTGACTTTCAATTAACGCTTGAGTGGAAGTTTCGGCGCTTAAGCGTCTGCTATCAACTTCCTCGCTAGAAATTGCTCCTGCTTTGTATAAAGTTTCGTAGCGCTGCACGTCAGCTTGAGCATTACGTCTCTCGGCTGCTACGCGAGCCACTGTTGCTTGCAAGCTCCGTTGTTGCCCAAGGAGTTCTGCTTCTATACGATTAATTGTGGCTTGCTGAGTTTTAATGTTTCCTTCCAGTTCTACTTGCAAACGATTCACGGTAGCTTGACGCGCTCCAATTTCTCCCTGTTTGGCTCCAGCTTTTACCTGGTTAAGGCGGGTTTTGGCAACTTGAACTTGTTTTTGTGCTTCAGCTAAACTAGCTTGTAGGCGATCGCGGTTGTCCATAATCGCAATTACCTGCCCAGCTTTGACGCGATCGCCTTCTTTCACCAATAGTTGCTCTACCCGATTTCCTTCACCAGTTGAAGAAGGCGCTGACAGTTTTATTACCTCTCCCTTTGGTTCCAATCGCCCTAATGCTGTTACTGTTTTTACCACAGGCTGAACTGCTACTGGTGTTTTTTGTTTTTCATTAGCTGTAGCCTGGAACTTCATCACAGCATAAACACTGATTCCGCCTATTGCTAAAGATGTAATTATTGCAAGTAGAATAGGCGATCGCAAAAGATTCTGAGAAGACCTTAAACTCTCTGAATTCCTGTTTTGCTCCATACTATTTTCCCCTTCCCACCAGTAGCAACTTGTACTAAACTGTCCAGTTCAATTCATGCTAAACTAAACTGACTAGTTTAGTCAATATGATACAACTAAACTTGTGAATCAATTTGCAAGGGCATTATGCAGAAGAATGCTATTCCTGCCCCCTGCCTCACCTCGACTGCGCTCGGCCACCACCTGCCCCCTGCCTCCTCCAACAAAGGGTATATTTATTTTCGCCATTTTCTACTGGGGCATTTTGCAGCATCTATTAATATTGTTTATAAGAAAGGATGATTAATAAATGGTACGCATCAAAGCTGACGAAGTTGATCGAGACAATTCCGTTGATAAAGTGGAGCAAATTTTGCAAGGGGCAATGCAAGAATTCCTTCAACATGGCTATGCTGGTACAAGCATGGATCGGGTAGCAGTAGCAGCAGGTGTTTCTAAAGCGACAGTCTACAGCCACTTTCAAGATAAAGAAGGACTTTTTAAAGTACTGTTAGAGCAACTGGCAAGCAAAAAGAACAACTCCATTTTTGGCACAGAACCTATTAAGGGAGAACCAGCCGTTATACTGCACCAGGTAGCAACCAAAGCATTAGAAAAGTAAAATGAAAGTTCATTTAATAAACTTCGGCAGGTCTTGTTGTCCCCAGCTTCTAACAAGCCGCAAGTTTTGTGGCGGGGTCTAAATC
>NZ_JAIVFR010000426.1 GCF_020829685.1 Nostoc sp. CHAB 5715
GCTAACAGCTAACCGCTAACAGCTAACAGCGGGGTATTAACCTCCCCAAGATTAATTTTTCGCCCACGAGGGGCGAGGCATGTACCGGGTTAATAGCTAATAGCTAATAGCTAACAGCTTTGTCAAATGGATCGCCATGATGTAGCGGGAGATTCCGAACTTGAACTGTATCGTTAAAAGATATCGGAAGTATGAGTATATCTGAAGCGTCGATCGCAGAACCTATCGTTTCATAGCTCCGTTGAAGCGATAATTTCCCAAGGTTCAACTTGATGGCAATTTCCCAAAGACTAGCGATGCTGAGATAAACGATATCTGCGGTATCGATCATCATCCTCAAGTTATCTGGAAGGCTGGAGTCATTTTCAGTTAGCCAGATAAAGGCATGAGTATCTAAAAGGAAACCACTCATTCCATATATTCCTTAAAAACTTCCAGAGGTTCATCAAAGTCATCAGGCAAAGGTAAAACAAAAGTTCCTTTTAAGATGCCAGAACGACGCTTTTTTTGTAGTAAACTTTCCTGGGAAACAGCTTTTGAATAATTCTCCACTAAATATTTTGCATAATGCAAGAGTTCTTGTTTAAGTGACTCTGGCATTTGATCTAGTGTTTGTAAAATTTCTGCATCAATAGCCATGATTTCTCCTGAGAGGTTCTCCTGCTTGTAATTGTCTGGCAATTTCTGGAAGGGATTTTATACTACATTAATCTTTATAATTGTGAGCGATGTTTGACGACAAGCCACTCCGTGTCTACGCCTTTACTAAACTAACTCTCAGGCTGAAGGCTAATGTTTTAACATGCTTCTTGCGCTGTTTTGCGGGCAAGCAGCCGATCGCGCAAGCCTTGTGGGCAAATCTCGCTTGATTCATTGCCCGAATCTCCTGTGATTGCTGCTGTCGCTGTTGCAAGTAGGCTTCTACTTCTGGCTGGTGATTGAGGTAGAAGGCGATCGTGGCGTAAACTTCAAAATTGATGCTAACTGTTGAGGAATTGGAGGAGGGTTGTCAACTGGAATTGGAGGTGGAATATCCTCTGGAAGCAAATCCTTAAGTTCGGTCTCACTGACAACCAGCCAATCATTCATTCCCCGTTTCCAAACCAGAGTTGTCGGAGTAATAGTTTGCTGGGCAATGAGAGACTGTATTTCTTCTAAGCTAACTGGCCCTTTCCGAAGACCGTTTTCTACAAAGTACCACATAGAATTTCTTTTTCTACAGGGTTGACTGAAACTAATGTCCCAGCATTTTATCCCGCAAATGCTTTCTGGCGATCGCCTCCTAGACTTTTCCCAATAATTCCCGAATTGCGATCGCACAATCAGGGAAAGCTAAAGGTGAAATTGTTACATCCTCTGCAAGTATGCTCTCACTGTGATATCCGTCTGGACTGGGGAGACGATACATATACAACTTGCGCCCATTTACATCTAAAATCCAGTACTCAATAATGCCTGACTTAGCATAAGCCATCGCTTTTACTTCTCGATCATATTTGAGACTGGAATCAGCTATTTCAATCAGTAAAAACACTTCCGAAGCATGGGGATGGTGATCCTCATAATCTAATGGATTCAGCTTCACTACTGAAATATCTGGCTCTGGTTCCGAGTAATCGTCAAGTTGCACTGGTGACTGGATTCTTAATAAAACTTTGTCACCCAAACGTTGACGTAATAACCTTTCTGTGCGGGTAATTGCTGATTCGTGAGCAGTACCTTTTGCTGACATTCTGATAATTTGTCCCGCGATTAATTCTAAGCGTTCTTCAGGATGAAAAATTCCCGTTTCCGCCATTTTGTGATATTCTTGAACACTAATTAGGCGAATATTGGTCAGCATAAGATTCACGTTAATGTCCCAATATTTTATCTTGCAGATGCTTTCTGGCGATCGCCTCGGCAAGTCATTAACGGCTCAAATCATCGGCAAAAGATGATTAACTTGATCTCTCGGACATTTTGACACCGAATGCCGACAAATAGCCTTGCTGTACTGTCTCTACAAGCAACATAGAGCCACATAACGGTGAAGTTGAGCCGACGCAGACAAACTCTAATTCTCACAGATCGCTTTTAGGCAGTCGGCTCCAACGCATTGTTAGACCGCGTTTTGGCGACAAGCTTACTACCTCTCTTCCACTTTCTGCTTGCTTCTTCTGCCAATCTGCAAACATTGCATCCAAGTTGTAGTTAAAGGACTTAGTATGTTCTTCACGAATTTTATGAATTTCATCTAGAATTTCATCTTGCAACACGGCTCAATCTCCTAATAGTTCGTAGGGAGTGCAAATTATCGGTAACTGATATCCTTTCATCAAGGCTAATCTCTGCAAGTTTCCTTTGAATTTGAGCATTTGCAATATGCTTACAGTTCCACGTTAGCAGGTAATCCAACCCATGAACTGTTGCTGCTGCAATATGAACCGCATCATCTGAAGCTTTCGGCGGGAGATTGCTTCGTGTGAGGAACTGCGCTGACAAGTTTCTCACATCCGGATTGAGTTCCACCAACGCCAAACCGTTGAGGACTTCCAAGCGTTGAGCCGCAATTTCAATGTCTCCCTGTGCAACTTCATCCAGAACAACTTGTGAAACATAGAGAGTGAATGCACTTCGGCGAGATTCCCACCACTCTTTTGTGACTTCTATGTTCGCTGCCAAGATCAGGTTTCTGGTTGATCTTGCTGTGAGGTAGCCTAGTATACTGGTTTCAATGTAGACGGTTTCACTCATATGGAAGGGCTTTCTAGCCTCCGCATTTTAACCTGAATCACCGCCCGTTCTCTTCAAGGATATAGTTACGCTGCGATCGCACTTCTCATGGTGGAAGTAGTTAAGATTGTAAGTGGAAAAAGACGTTGGGTTTCCTTGGGTCAACCCAATCTACAAGATCAGCGATCGCACTTCACGTATGACTTGTTCGAGCGAATCTTTCCCTTTCATGCTGCGATTAGCTGTAAGCAAAATCATCTGATTTTCCTGAGCTAATCGCCAAACAACCCTGTCATCACTGTTGATCGATAAATCCATTTCTGCAAATGTGATAAGCTGACTTTTACCCTGAACATCAATTAGGAAAGTTAGGAAAAAACAAAAATGGCAACTATCTACGGCACCACAGGTTCTGACACAAGAAATGGAACTTCGGGAAATGACATATTATATGGATGGGCTAGGGGTGGCAATGCTAATAGCCCGTCTGGTAATGACACCCTGAATGGCAGCTTTGGTGACGATATCTTAAATGGTGGTACTGGTAATGACAGCCTTTCCGGTGGCGCTGGCAATGATAGCCTGATTGGCAATAATGGCAACGACGTGCTGATTGGCGGCACCCGTAATGACACCTTAGAAGGTGGGGCGGGTGCTGACAGCCTTTTGGGTGGCGCTGGGAATGATAGCCTGATTGGCAATGATGGCAATGACGTGTTACAAGGTAATGTCAGTGATGACGCCCTAGTTGGAGGCTTGGGCAGGGACATACTTACAGGCGGAGACGGTGCCGATAGATTTTACTTTAATTCCCCAGATGAAGGAATTGATACCATCACTGACTTCGATTACGTCTTTGATGGGGATAAGATTTGGATTTCCGCCGAAGGTTTCGGAATAGATATAGACGCTCTCGATGCGATTACGTTCAACTTCATTACAGGCGCACTGTTCGTTGAAGACACTCAGATTGCGACAGTTTCCACTAGTTTCTTCGTTTCCAATAGTACCATCACCATTTTCTAGAAACCGTGTGTTAAGTCAACCACAACCGAGAGATTGAACATGTTGAGGCAAACTTCGTCGGATTGCCCCAACATACTGTGATGTACGCCTTCTATGTGTAACGACCTGCAATACTAATCACTCAAACCTGCAATCAATACATTTTCAAACCAGGATTATTTGCAACTATAGCAGTAGCCAGATAGATTAGGACGCTAAACGCAAGACATCCTCTGCAAGTATGCTCTCACTGTGATATCCGTCTGGACTGGGGAGACGATACATATACAATTTGCGTCCGTTGACATCTAAAATCCAGTACTTACAGCGCTTTTCAAGTAATTGAACCACACCATTCCTATCTCCCTCATCTCCCTCATCTCCCTCATCTTGTGGTCTAAATACCTGAAAACTGCTGTAAGAATACCTGACTTAGAGTATGCGATCGCTATTGATACGTTCAGTGCAGCGACTTGTTAGACTCCTGCTATCCGATTACTTAACCACCTCTGAAAGGATTTTTGACTTTCTCCTGATGGTTGTCCAACAATCAGATTCTTGATGCTAACGTCTTCGTCAAGCTGATCCCAGTGGATTCCATTACCGCCACCGATGAAGCGCCAGTTGTTGCGTTCTTCGACTGAGCCATGTAATAGGCGAGGATACCATGCTAATGGAACAGATATAGTGCGCCCATCGGATAAATCAGCAGAAAGCGTGTCATCTGTAATTGCCACTTGCTGAATCGTGGGTATTTCAGGCAGTTCAATCGTTAAAGAAGTCATTCCAGCCTACTAGCAATTGCTCTTGATGTTCTTGAACAAGTTTCTGAATGCGGTTAATTTCTGTGCGATTAAACCCTCTATTACTTTGGAGTCGGATAGGTTCAAGCCAGAACTTGGCTTCCTCATTGTCGCGCTCAACGTGTACATGAGGTGGTTCATCACGATCACCTGCATAGCAGAAAAATCGATATGGACCGACAGTTAATAGAGTGGGCATTGAAAACAACTGAATCAAATACCCAAAACATAGCTGATGCCTAATTGACTGTCAACTGTTAAATACAATCCGAAACCAGCATCAAAACTGTGACATTTAACACTAACCCGTCAGCAAAACATATTGTTTGACATGAGAGTTGTATTTACTCGATGATGAATAATCGCCTCAGATGATACATATATTTTACGTTAACGTCCTAGCATTTTATCGCGCAGATGTTTAATGCGATCGCGCAATTTTGCTGCTTCTTCAAATTCCAGTTTCTTTGCCGCTTCTTTCATCTGCGCTTCTAACAGAGTAATCAATTGGGGAATCTGTTCTAATGGCAGTTCATCTAGATGTTCATCTACAACTTTCAAGTCAGTTGCATTTAACCGCCGAGATACATCTAAAA
The DNA here is from genome assembly GCF_020829685.1 of Nostoc sp. CHAB 5715. Lineage (GTDB taxonomy): Bacteria > Cyanobacteriota > Cyanobacteriia > Cyanobacteriales > Nostocaceae > Nostoc. The sequence continues at coordinate 5,120 of NZ_JAIVFR010000426.1, forward strand.
AAGCCAAAATCGCATTACTTGATTTTTTGACAATTGGTTGTGGTGTAATCCCATGCAGTCGATTATATGCTGTTTGAATACCACGCCGCCTGTCTGTTTCATCAATGGCTTTAATCATACTACCTGTCAGGTTATCGGCATACAAAATTGCTTGTCCCTGGACATGACGCGCGGCTCTACCAATAGTTTGAATTAAGGAACGCTCGGTTCGCAAAAAACCTTCTTTATCTGCATCCATAATTGCTACTAAAGAAACTTCGGGTAAATCCAAGCCTTCCCGCAGCAAATTCACGCCAACCAAAACATCAAATTTCCCCTCGCGCAAGTTCTGTAAAATTTCAATGCGCTCAATAGAAGTAATCTCGGAATGTAAATACCTTACCCTTATTCCGTGGTCTTGCAAATATTCGGTTAAATCTTCCGCCATCCGCTTGGTTAATGTGGTAATTAACACGCGTTCATGGCGATCGGCTCTATCTTTAATTTCTCCCAACAAATCATCAATTTGTCCTTCTGTGGGACGTACAGAAATTTCTGGATCAACCACCCCAGTTGGTCGAATCACTTGCTCAACTACATGATCTTCAGAAACTTCTAATTCCCAATTTCCGGGAGTTGCTGACACAAAAATACACTGATTTACTTTTTCCCAGAATTCCTCGGCTTTCAAAGGACGGTTATCAGCAGCACTAGGAAGACGAAATCCATGTTCAATTAAAACTTTTTTTCTAGCTTGGTCACCGTTATACATGCCGCGAATTTGTGGCACTGTAACGTGAGATTCATCGATAATTAGTAGCCAATCTTTGGGAAAATAATCAATTAAACATTCTGGTGATTCTCCAGCTTGTTAATATCACAAGTAAGTCGGCGCGAAAAAACCTTGTGTTTTTCACTCTTGAGTCATTGAAACCACTATTAAATTATTCGTTGTATTCGGTTGAAGTTCACTGGAACGTTCAGTTTGAGTAAA
>NZ_JAIVFR010000427.1 GCF_020829685.1 Nostoc sp. CHAB 5715
ACAAATTTAAAAAGCAATAGGCTAGGACTTACGCATTGACAAGAAATACCATATATGGAGAAGTTTAAAAACCACATCTTTCGTAAGGGCACAGCAAAGTTCATTGGTGTCAACTTAAGCTAGAAATAGCTTAAATCAGTCAACAATTATAACTGATAACTGATAACTCTTGGCTGACTCACCCGCCTGGAACTAAAGTTCAAGACTAATAGCTAAAGTAGTTTCCGGGTCAAAAAAGTGAATTTTCTCTGGAGTCAGAGATAACCATAGTTGCTCACCAGCTTGTACAAATCGGTCTGGTGGTATTCGCACTTGTAAGTAATTGGTAGTGGCTCTTTGAGATCCCGGTTCGGCAATCTTAACAGAGAGAAAGGAATCGTTACCGAGATTCTCTACCAAATCTACTTGCACTGGTAGATTTTTGGTGGCGGGCATACTCAAGTTCAAATGTTCTGGACGAATGCCTAAAATTAGAGTTTTCCGATTATATTTTTGTAAAGCTCTTCCCCAAACTTCTGGGAGGGTGAAACGAAACTGGGAATGAGTAATCAACTGTGGGGCATGAAATTCTACAGGAATAAAATTCATCGGTGGTGAACCAATGAACTCTGCGACAAAAAGGTTGGCAGGGCGGTTGTAAAGTTCTAGGGGAGAAGCAACTTGCTGAATTTTACCCTCAGACATAATCGCAATGCGATCGCCCATTGTCATCGCTTCTGTTTGATCGTGGGTAACGTAAATTGTCGTTGTCCCCAGTTGGCGCTGCAATTTGACAATTTGAGCGCGGGTTTCTGCTCGCAGTTTGGCATCTAAGTTAGAAAGCGGTTCATCCATTAAGAATACTTGGGGGTCACGCGCGATCGCTCGTCCCAATGCAACCCGTTGTCTTTGTCCCCCAGATAGCTGTTTGGGTAAGCGATTCAGCAATGTTTCGATTTGCAACAGTTGAGCAACACTACGCACCTGTTCATCCACCGCCCGTTCTTTGTCAGAAATGTAGCGCAGTCCTTTAGGTAAATTTCTGGTCGCACCCACAAAAAGATTTTCTGTCCACGTCCGAAGATAAGGGGATGAGGGGGATGAGGGGGATGAGGGAGTAATTTCTTCCTCTGCTCTCCCAAAGCGGCGGCGTAACCCAAAGGCGATGTTGTCGTACACCGTCATGTGGGGATAGAGGGCGTAATTTTGAAACACCATTGCGATGTCGCGTTCTTTGGGTGGTAGGTCATTGATCAAGCGATCGCCTATCCAGATATTACCGCCAGTCATCACTTCCAAACCAGCGATTAAGCGTAGCAGGGTACTTTTACCACAACCAGAAGGGCCCACCAGCACCATAAACTCACCATCTGCGATCGTCAGGTTAATCCGCCGCAAAACGTTAACACTTCCCGCTCGTTCTTGCGCTGCATCAGTTTTCTCCTCAGACGTGAGGGAGGATTGGTTTTGTGAGGTCACACCTTCCCCTTTACGCGGGGAAAAACTTTTATAAACGTTTTCTAAAATAACTTGAGACACAACTAATTATTGTCATTGGGGATTGGGCATTGGGCATGGGGCATTGGACTAATGACCAATGACTGATGACCAATGACTGTTTAGCGCCAATCATAATACACGTTTTATGTAAATACGAAAAGTTAAAAAAACAGCTTGCACCATCAAAAGCAAACTATCCTGAATTTTAGGGCTATCAGGAGGTGTTGTTATGACTACCAATGTACCTAAAAATCTTTCCCAAGACCCAAGCATTAACCCTGTCCATGACATTGTAGACGGACAAACCACAGATTGTTGCATTGTGGGTGGAGGCCCGGCAGGAGCAGTTTTGGCATTGTTGTTAGCGCGTCAAGGCATTTCGGTGATGCTGCTGGAAGCACACAAAGACTTCGATCGCGACTTTCGCGGCGATACGATTCATCCGTCGGTGATGGAAATTATGGAAGAATTGGGACTTAGCGATCGCTTGCTAAAACTCCCCCATGCCAAAATGCGCCAAATTAGGTTTAAAACTCCTCAAGATACTGTCACATTGGCAGATTTTAGTCATTTGAAAACCCATTACCCCTACATTACAATGCTTCCCCAAATAAAATTCCTGGAGTTCATCACCCAAGAAGCACAAAAATATCCTAGTTTCCATCTGGTAATGGGTGCGAATGTGCAGGAATTAATTACGGAAAATGGCGTAATTCAAGGTGTCCGCTATCGGGGAGGCGGTGGTTGGCATGAAATCCGGGCAATAGTAACAGTGGGTGCAGATGGTCGCCACTCACGTTTACGCCACTTGGGTGAGTTTGAATCAATCGAAACCTCTCCGCCAATGGATGTCCTCTGGTTCCGCCTACCGCGTCAGCTAGAAGACCCAGAGGGGGGAATGGGGCGCTTTGGTCAAGGTAAAATCATTGCCATGCTTGACCGTGGTGATGAGTGGCAAGTTGCCTATGTTATTCATAAAGGAGGCTATCAACAACTACGGGCTGCGGGTTTGGAGGAATTAAAAAAATCTGTTGTCGAAGTAGTGCCGGAATTCCAGCAACGCATCCAAAATTTACATGATTGGTCACAAATAGCTTTTCTCTCAGTGGAGTCCAGCCGCGTCAAACGCTGGTATCGTCCGGGACTGCTACTCATTGGTGATGCTGCCCATATAATGTCCCCCGTCGGTGGAGTTGGCATTAATTACGCAATTCAAGATGCTGTAGTCGCGGCGAATGTACTCAGCAAACCGCTCAAAAACGGACAAGTACAACTTAGCGATCTAGCAAAAGTACAGCGTCAACGCGAGTTGCCCATACGCATCATTCAGGCGTTTCAAACTTTTATCCAAAAGCGGGTATTTGCCCCGGTTCTCACCTCAAATCGCACCTTTGTACCACCTGCGTTTTTGCGCTTACCCATCTTGCGTGATCTTCCAGGTAGGTTGATTGCCTTGGGTGTTTTTCCAGTTCACGTTAAGACTTAATTTTTGCCAAAATTTTTTCTATTTAATGAATGGATGGTACAATTATACTACTCCAGATAGAATTCAATGCTCATTTAGTCAGGCGAGGGTGGCGGGCGGCATACTCAATGCTGTTCAAAGCGATCGCTTGGCTTTTATGCTAGAAATAAAAAACTCAGAGTGGAAAAATTCAGCACCCAGGAGTCAGAAATCAGAATTGATAAGGAGTCTAGTATGATTGGTATATTCATTCATCGAAAGCGGCGGGAAACTCCAGAGAGCAAGTGGCGTGGAGAGGGACAGCCGCCCCGCCGCTTGGGGCATTGGGCATAGGGGAGGCAGTGCGGTCTTGGGGTTTCCCCAAGTGGAGCAACTGCCGTCATTGGTAATTTCTTCCCCATACCCTATGCCCCATTCCCCATATTCCCCATGCCCAAAAACTCCATCCCGCAAGTGGCGTGGAGTTTTTCATCAAGTGTTCTCCTGAATTCTGATCTAAGAGTAGATGTAGAAAATTTGTTCAAATATTATTAAAAAATGCAAAAGATTAAACCTATCTAAATATTAATTGGCACTACATAGAAAAACCTTCTCTTTTTGAATCAGTACTTTTTGCAGTCAGGAGTAATTTTAATGAACAGCTGCGTTTTGATGGCAGAAATTATTAACGAGCCGCAACTCCGTTATACAGCAGATAATCTGGGAGTCACGGAAATGCTAGTGCAGTTTCCCAATTCCCAGAAACCAGAAGATCCGCCAGCCACCCTGAAGGTAGTGGGCTGGGGGAATTTAGCGACAGAAATTCAGCAAAACTACCACCAAGGCGATCGCGTCATCCTGGTAGGACGTTTAAGCATGAATACTGTTGAACGTCAAGAAGGTTTTAAAGAAAAACGCGCTGAATTGACAGTACAACAAATTCAATCTGTTGGAGGTAGTTTTAATACTGATCCATTACCCTCAGCAACCGTAACTCCATCATTTACTGAAACTGCTCCACGACAACCATCAGCATCTCGTCCTCCACAGAAAGACGTTAGCAGTTACGAGTCACCACGTCCAGCACCTACCCCAGCTACAAATCCTGTTGCTGTTACTCCCCAAGCGACAAGTTACGAACCCGTACCCCAACCAACAAATTATGAGGGAACCACTTATCCAGCAGTGAAAGAGCAAGAACCGGATCCAGATGATATTCCTTTCTAAAGTTCGTAGTTGAGCGTGTATTCAATTTGCTTACATACTTAGCTAAAACAGCAAGAAGCCTCACGTCCTACCCGAAGGGAGGCGTGAGACGGCAGTTGCTTCAAGTCTGGCGACCGAACGCACTGCCTCATGAATTGCGAGCGAATTGACGACAGTCCTCTGACCAATGCCGTAGGCGAGGGAAGATGGCATGGAGGTGCAGGAGCAAAATATTTCATAAATTTGATAGAATAGATTTGGTTAAGTTCACCCTATTGGTGTCTGATAAGCCTCTGTCCAGTAGCATTGCGATTATTGGTAAGCGACTCCGTTGCACAGCATAGAAGTAAGTAGGCACATCTTGATTAATACAAATCACCTCCGGGGTTTGTCCTATAGCGCGAAAAGATGCAGCATCTCATCCAGGACAGTAAAATTTGTAGGGTACAAGGTAAGAAATTTACAGTCTGCGGTAGGGCATTCCGTGGACTTAAAACAAAGCTCAACGCCTCCGAAGCAATAGCTGGATTGGTTGAGAAGCCCACACTGTATGCTTGCATGCCTTGTGGGAGTATGTCACCAAAAAGCATTACGATTAATAATTTTAGAAATAGCTATCCTTGAGGATGTGCTATTTTTTTGTCTACGTTGACGCTTTGCATCTTGTTGTGAGACATCGCTTAGTTTAGCTAAAAATATAACAAAATATGTTTTTACACATTTGGGATGCTCCCAATGTTTCTGGAGGGCAGAAGCAGCGATTAGCGATCGCTAAGGCAGTAACTACGATGCTATTTTTTACCCACAAGAAAAAGCGATCGCTCCCCACAAAATCAACTCAAAGAATCTGGATCTATCCCCAAACTTCGCAATTCTTCTGCTAGCCTTTGAGTGCGTTGTTCAGCAGTGGTAGCACGTTGTTCGGCGACTGTAGCCCGTTCTTCTGGTGTTAAATATCTGACTCCTTGTTTGTCATACCAATACAACCAATCCCGCGTAATTCCCTGATAGGTTCCCCGTTCATAACCAATTGCTAAACCTATCTCTGATAACCAAACGAGATTTCCTGGCTGCAATACATATTCACCATTTACAAAGCGATAAACCTCTAAAGGTGGTTTTCTCCGGCGTTGGGGATTGTAAACAACATAATACAAAATCTCCATATCCGCATAAAGTTTCTTTTTGCTGGTGTATTCCCCACGCCGTCTGTGAGAAACAACTTCTAATGCCATAATCGGCATCACCTTTTCTTCCCACAACACATAACTTAAACGCAAGTTCTCATCAAAAACTCGTTCGACTCCTAAACTTAAAAATCCATCAGGCACAATCGGCGGTAATTCGGGATCGTAATATATCCCCATATCAACGCCAAAAAACCAATCCATCCGGCTTGTCCACAGCCAAGCTAAGATGGCTTCTAGCAAGCCAGGAATCAAATGTTGTAGTTGATTATCCACAGGTTCATCGTCAGAATCGGGCAGATCCTCGGCGGAAGGTAAGCAGTGCAATGGGTTGTAATTTAACATGGTGGATAAGACGCAAACTTATAATATTGATGATATCTATCCACCTCAGACTTTTTATTGCGATAATTCCCAAGGGGGACGCGCTCTCCACTGGTCAGTTAAAGGGGGATAGATGACACTCAAGCGATTGGTTTTAATTTTTATACTAACGCCGATAGCAGTTCTGTTGGCAGTTTCGGCTTTATTCGGTAGTTGGCAAGAACCTCAGTTCCAAAGTCGCCTAGAACTCTACCAAACCAATATTGCTCTACAAGCCCAAGCTTGGCAATCAGAAGATAGCAGCGATGGCAGTCTCCAGGCGATTCAGAAAGCAATACTTGGTGAGCAACCCCTGGAGGGCGCCACAAAGCAGTATCAAGAGGCGCGTCAATCAGTTGAAGCTAATTTAGACACAGTTAACAACAAACTTGCAC
>NZ_JAIVFR010000428.1 GCF_020829685.1 Nostoc sp. CHAB 5715
CTCAGAATGAATTCTGAGGCTAATAGCTAAAGTCTATCTATTGAAGACTGAACAAGGGTTTTAGTCCACTTTAGTGGACTTTAGCTATCAGCCCAGAAATTTATTTCTGGGCGGGCGATGGTGCTAAGGGACTTCCAAATAAAAAAATATACAACTATTTATTGTGGGGTGGGCGTCTCGCCCGCCCATAGTCAAAGGCGGGCAAGATGCCCACCCCACAAGATTGGATAATTTATTTCTTGGAAGTCCCTAATCGAGAATGCTGCAAGATATCAGTTAAGGGTCAATCTTTTGACTCTTGACTAAATCATGGATTAATCGCTTCTCTAGACCACTCTTGCTGGTCATTACGGCAGTAAAGCCATCGATTTTGTGGTTCGCCGCGTAATTCTAAATGGTCTACTTGCATCGGATCGAGTAGCAGTAGACAAAAATTAGGTACTGGCTCAACAGGATCGGGTGCTGGTGGCTCAAAAGCTCCTAATTCTTGGATTCTGGGTTTACCAGGATAGGGCCAAGCAAACTGTAAACGCGCCGCATTACTTAATTCTTGCCACATTGCGATCCGGGCTAGCTGTAAATCCTGGTCAGAATCATCACTGCTGACCAGAGTCAAACAGCCAGTGATGCGGAATTGTTCGCGTGTATTGGGGAAGTACCAGCAAACTTCTGCCCAAGGTTGTTGCTGTATCTGGTCGGCTTTAGCGCTACGAGTATCAGTAATAAATTTTAGCTGGTTTGTATCTTCCAAAAAACCGCGAAAGACTAGGGTACGATTAGCGGGACGACCGTTCGCCTGCACCGTTGCTAGTTGGAGGTAACGGGCATAAACAAGGCTGCGGTTGCGATGGAGTGCATGAGCGATCGCGCTTCGCCAAGGAGCAAGAGTCATTGTAAAGTTCCGTACCTAACTATTGAGTATACTACTGTTAACAAAACAAAAACACAAATTTTCTAAATATATATAATAAATGGTTACAATTCCAATAATAGATTTAACTGCCTTTACCAATGGCAACACAATAACTCGGCAAACTGTTATCAAAATCTATCAAGCTTGCCATGAAATTGGCTTTATGTACTTAGAGAATCCAGGAATATCAAAAGACCTAATAAACCAAGTATTCAGTTACAGTCAATCTTTCTTCAATTTACCCTTAGAAGTTAAGCAAAAGCAAGCTTGGAGTGATGAGTTTAATAATACAGGATACGTTGGTCTTGAAAGAGAACGTCTTGACCCCAATAAACCAGGCGACTTGAAAGAGGCGTTTAATGTAAACAAACAAGCGGCTATAGGAATAGATGCTTCTATTCTTGCCTTTTATGATAATTGCACAGAACTTGCTAACACAGTGTTAAAAGCTTATGCTTTGGCGTTGGAATTGCCAGAAGATTTTTTTATTACAAGGCACAATCAACAAAATCATACCTTGCGCTTACTCCACTATCCCTCATTGCAGACACCACCCAAACCCGGACAGGTGCGTGCTGGTGAGCATTCCGATTATGGCAGTATTACCTTACTTTTCCAAGATGACGTTGGCGGGTTGGAAGTACAGACAGCATCTGGAGAGTGGATTGCTGCACCTGCAATTCCTGATACTGTGGTAGTTAATACTGGCGATTTAATGCAACGGTGGACAAATGATATGTTTTGCTCAACCAAGCATCGAGTAATGATTCCCAGTCACAACAAGGTGAACCAGTCCCGTTATTCTATGGCTTTTTTCTGTCATCCTAATGATGATACAGAAATAGCTTGTCTGGAAAGTTGCCAGAAAGAACAATCGCCTATTTATCCGCCTATCCTGGCGGGAGAATATCTTTTAAGTCGTTTACAAGCAACTTATGATAATTCGTAATTCGTAATTCGTAATTCGTAATTTATAAAATATGAAAACCTACGACTGGATTGTGGTTGGCGGTGGAATTGCGGGTGCTGCACTGGCATACGAATTAGTAAAAACTGGCTTTTGTGTTCTTTTGCTGGAGCAATATGAAACACCACAGAATGCAACCAGTTATAGTTATGGTGGGCTTGCTTATTGGTCGGGTACTACACCACTAACTCGTCTATTGTGCGAAGAAGCGATCGCGCGTTACCATATCCTATCTCAAGAGTTAGACGCTGATATCCAGTTTCGGGAATTAAATTTATTACTTACTATTTCAGCCGCTAATGACCCAGAAGCAACGGCTGCATCATATCATCATTTTGCCATTCCACCCCGTTTACTCAATGTTAAAGAAGCTTGTGAGTTGGAACCGCAGCTAAATCGAGAGGCGATATCTGGTGCTTTAACTGTCAAACATGGTCATATTCACCCAGAAAAAACAGCACAAGCTTACATCCAAGCCTTTAAGCGGGCTGGGGGTGAAATGCAGATTACCCAAGTATTGCAAGTATTGCAACATGGTGTAAAAACCACCACTGCAACTTTCCACAGTGCTAACGTTGTTATCTGTGCGGGTGGACTCAGCCGCCAGCTACTAAAATCTGCTGGTATTCCCGTCAAACTGTATTTTACCCATGCAGAAATTATTGAAACCCCACCGATGGATGTGCAGTTACGCACCTTAGTTATGCCAGCTAATCTGCAACGATTTCAACTAGAAGCTGAATCTACTCAAGTTGATGAATTGTGGGATGAACTTGGTAATGAGTTAGTACCACCGATTTTAGATGCGGGTGCGATTCAGTTTCAAGATGGTAGCTTTCGCATCGGTCAAATTAGCCGTGTTCTCACAGATCCTTATGCCAAGGTAAACTCAGAGGCGAGTGAAAAATGGCTGCGAAAAAGTATCGGTGAAGTTTTACCAACTTTAGAGAATTTACCAGGAACTTGGCATGATTGCTTGGTGGGATTTAGTAGCGATCGCCTGCCCTTGATTGGTACTATCCCAGGATTTGAGAGCATTCATTTATTCTCTGGTTTTAGCAATCCTTTGGTGATTATACCACCTTTGGCAAAGCGCTTTGCTAATTTTGCATCTGGCAATAAAGATGAGATTATTATCCAGCGATCTCTTCATTACTAACAATAGTTTCACAATACTACGCTTAACAAAGATTAATATTGTAAAGTTATTTTTTGGTGACAAAATCAGATATTTTGTATAATAAGTAACTTTTTCCTAGTAACTTATCGCACTATCATCACACTTTAAGTTTAATATTGTCAGCTTTCTATTAAGTTGGCTAATTGGTCAAGAGGAAAATTCATAAAAAGATGAGAAGACAATTTAACAGACGCAAGTTTTTAATCTACGGTTCTCTAACTTTTGGAAGCAGCTTTTTTCTGAAGGCTTGTGCGAATAATTCCCCAACTGCTACAGAGAGTCCAGTCGCACCTCCTGCTGCAACTCCTGCTGCTGCTACTGCTGGTGGCACAATCAAAGTAGGTATTTTGCACTCCCTTAGTGGCACAATGGCTATTAGTGAAAAAAGCGTTGTTGATGCTGAAAAATTAGCAATCAAAGAAATTAACGCTGCCGGTGGTATCTTAGGTAAACAAATTGAAGCAGTTACCGAAGATGGTGCTTCTAACTGGGATACTTTTAGAGAAAAGGCAACTAAGCTAATCGATCAAGATAAAGTCGCTGTAGTTTTTGGTTGTTGGACATCTGCTAGCCGTAAGAATGTTAAGCCAGTATTCGAGAGCAAAAATCACATGCTCTGGTATCCTGTGCAGTATGAAGGTCAAGAGTGTTCTAAAAATATTTTCTACACTGGTGCTGCTCCAAATCAACAAATTGAACCATCTGTTGATTGGCTGTTAAAAAATAAAGGAAAACAATTCTTTTTAGTTGGCTCTGACTACGTTTTTCCCCGCACTGCTAACACAATTATTAAAGCCCAATTAGAAGCTTTGGGCGGAAAAACAGTTGGTGAGGATTATTTACCTCTTGGCAATACAGAAGTTACGCCTATCATTACTAAAATAAAACAAAATTTGCCCAATGGTGGTGTGATTTATAACACCCTAAATGGTGATAGTAATGTCGCTTTCTTCAAACAATTGAAAGGGGCTGGATTGACACCAGAAAGATATCCTTCCATGTCTGTAAGTATTGCTGAAGAAGAAGTCAAAGCAATTGGTGTAGAGTATCTTAAAGGTCACTATGCAGCTTGGAACTATTTCCAAACAGTAGACACACCTGCTAACAAAAAATTTGTAGCAGCTTTTAAGAAAGAATACGGTGAAAATCGGGTAACAAATGACCCAATGGAAGCAGCATATATTGCAGTTTATTTGTGGAAGCAAGCAGTAGAAAAAGCTGGTACTACAGATATAGCGAAAGTGAGTGCTGCGGCCTATGGTCAAACTATAGATGCACCTGAAGGTAAAGTGACAATGGATGCCAATCATCACATATCTAAAATTGTGCGAATTGGTCAAGTAAGGCTAGATGGTTTGTTTGATATTGTTTATGCTACTCCAACAGCGGTTGAGCCAGTTCCTTGGAATCAATTTGTAAAAGAGACTAAGGGATTTGCTTGTGATTGGACTGACCCGGCTAAGGGTGGTAAGTACAAGAAAGTTTAATTTCTTAGTCATTGGTCATTAGTCATTAGTCATTAGTGAATAACAGATGATACATGACTAATGACAAATAGATGCTATGTAGGAGAAATAAGTGTTAGCAGGATTTTTAGAAGCTATCTTTAATGGTATTAGTATTGGCGCTGTATTATTAATTGCTGCGTTGGGGTTGGCGATTATATTTGGCTTGATGGGCGTTATCAATATGGCGCATGGTGAATTGATGATGTTTGGCGCTTATACAACATTTGTTGTGCAAAATGTCTGTAAACAATTAGGTGGAGTATGGTTTGAAGTCTATATATTTTTGGCTTTGATTATCGCTTTTATTTTCACGGCTGCTGTGGGATTAATTCTAGAAAGAGGCGTGATTCGTTATCTCTATGGACGCCCATTAGAAACTCTCTTGGCAACTTGGGGAGTAAGTTTGATTTTTCAACAGTTTGTTCGCAGCGTAAATTGGGTATTGATAATTGGCATAGGCTTATTTTCTCTGTTGTTTTTTGGAGGTTTATGGATTTTAAATTCTCGCACTGATTTGGGAAGAGTTCGTAACTGGATTGTGGCAGTAATATTTTTATTATCGCTGGGGGTGACAATCACAACGGGTAATTTATTGAGTCAAACTTATCAGTTAGCAGTTACTCAACCTTGGTTTGGCGCTCAAAATGTAGATGTAACTGCGCCTACTTGGTTACAAGCGGGGATGTCTTTGGGTGGTGTACAATTGCCCTTTGCTAGGTTATTTATTATTGGTTTAACAATAATCTGTGTGACGGGAATTTATTTATTTTTACAACGTTCTAGCTGGGGTTTAAGAATTCGGGCTGTGACGCAAAACCGGAGTATGAGTGCTTGTTTAGGTATTCCAACTCAAAAGGTTGATGCAATTACTTTTGCACTGGGTTCTGGTTTAGCTGGTGTGGCTGGATGTGCGATTAGTTTACTCGGTTCTGTGGGGCCAAATACGGGACAAAACTATATTATTGATACTTTTATGGTGGTTGTGGTTGGAGGTGTGGGGAATTTAGCCGGGACGATTGTGGCGGCGTTGGGTATTGGTACGGCTAATTTTTTAATTGGTTCTGGAACTTTGGCTTTGCTGTTGAGTCCTGTTAAGCCTTTGGCTGATTTGTTTACTTTTTTTGCGACGACGAGTATGGCTAAGGTGATGGTGTTTGCGCTGATTATTGTGTTTTTACAGTGGAAGCCTGGGGGGATTTTTCCGCAGAAGGGACGTACTGTTGATGTTTAAACGAACCGCCAAGACGCCAAGGACGCCAAGATGAGAAAGAAGGGAGGAAGGTTATTAATTGAGGTGGGGGTGGTGGTTACGATCGCACTTTTCCTCATTATTATTATGCCACTGTTGCTGACGGAGTTTCGTCTAAATTTGTTGGGCTATCATCCGCTAATGCCTTGAAAAAGCGGAGTAAGATGTTAAATTGCTCTGGTTGCATAACTAACTTCTAATTAGACATATATCTAATTAGAAGTATATCTAATTGAAAAGTTCAGATCAA
>NZ_JAIVFR010000429.1 GCF_020829685.1 Nostoc sp. CHAB 5715
ACCTCCTAGTTGTCTGTGCACTCTCACCTCCTTTATCACTTAGCGATGATTTCGGGACCTTAGCTGGTGGTCTGGGCTGTTTCCCTCTTGACAATGAAGCTTATCCCCCACTGTCTCACTGGCAATGTGTCCTCTGGGTATTCAGAGTTTGTCTCGATTTGGTACCGGTCTCCCAGCCCGCACCGAAACAGTGCTTTACCCCCCAGATATAATCATTACCGCTGCGCCTAAACACATTTCGGGGAGAACCAGCTAGCTCCTGGTTCGATTGGCATTTCACCCCTAACCACAGCTCATCCGCTGATTTTTCAACATCAGTCGGTACGGACCTCCACTTGGTGTTACCCAAGCTTCATCCTGGCCATGGTTAGATCACCAGGGTTCGGGTCTATAAACACTGATTATCGCCCTTTTCAGACTCGGTTTCCCTTTGGCTCCAGCATTCTCGCTTTAACCTACCAGTGCCTATAAGTCGCCGGCTCATTCTTCAACAGGCACGCGGTCAGACTTTCAAATAGTCCTCCCACTGCTTGTAAGCTAACGGTTTCATGTTCTATTTCACTCCCCTTCCGGGGTTCTTTTCACCTTTCCCTCGCGGTACTGGTTCACTATCGGTCACACAGTAGTATTTAGCCTTACGAGGTGGTCCTCGCTGATTCACATGGGATTCCTCGTGCCCCATGCTACTCGGGATTGAGCTACTATCCTTTAACTTTCGACTACAGGACTTTCACCTTCTTTGGTGCAGTATTTAGCTGCTTCGTCTAGCCTCCAGATTCGATATCGCTCTCCCACTACCCCAATCGGTAAACCAATTGGTTTAGGCTCTTCCCCTTTCGCTCACCACTACTTAGGGAATCTCTGTTTTGATTTCTCTTCCTCCAGCTAGTAAGATGTTTCAATTCGCTGGGTTGGCTCTCTCCTGCCTATATATTCAGCAGGTAGTATTTAGGGTTGCCCCATTGGGAAATCTCCGGATCTAAGTTTGCTTCCAACTCCCCGGAGCATATCGTCGGTAACCACGTCCTTCGTCGCCTCTGTGTGCCTAGGTATCCACCGTTAGCCCTTATTAGCTTGACCACTCAAATATTTGGTCTTAATTCATGCATTCACAAGAGCATTCATCAAAAATGTCTGTGTCTGCCTGCTTTGTTTCGCTTTACTATGCAGTTTTCAAGGTTCTGGCTGAGTTTTACTCAGCAGTCTGACTATATTAAGTCATGTTGCTGATTTCTCCCTCACTTTTCTCAATGGCAAACAATCGCCACAGGTGGAGGTTAGCGGACTCGAACCGCTGACATCCTGCTTGCAAAGCAGGCGCTCTACCAACTGAGCTAAACCCCCAGAATTCAGAATTCAGAATTCACTACCCAGAATCCAGAATTTTATTCTGACTTCTGACTCCTGTGTTCTGACTCCTTTTTTCAGGTGGGCCATCCTGGACTCGAACCAGGGACCTCACCCTTATCAGGGGTGCGCTCTAACCACCTGAGCTAATAGCCCATATCGAACCAAATCATAGTTTGAAAGCTTTCTACATTTGCAAGCATATCTCTGCGACCGACCTAAGGCGTGACCAACTCAGAATCTATATAGCTGTTTGCTTTTCGATATCTAAGGGGTGTAGGTCTCCTTTAAAGGAGGTGATCCAGCCACACCTTCCGGTACGGCTACCTTGTTACGACTTCACCCCAGTCACCAGTCCTGCCTTAGGCATCCTCCTCCCCGAAGGGTTGGAGTAATGACTTCGGGCACTACCAGCTTCCATGGTGTGACGGGCGGTGTGTACAAGGCCCGGGAACGAATTCACTGCAGTATGCTGACCTGCAATTACTAGCGATTCCGACTTCACGCAGGCGAGTTGCAGCCTGCGATCTGAACTGAGCTCCGGTTTGCGGGATTTGCTTGCGGTCACCCGCTTGCTGCCCTCTGTCCGGAGCATTGTAGTACGTGTGTAGCCCAAGGCGTAAGGGGCATGCTGACTTGACGTCATCCCCACCTTCCTCCGGTTTGTCACCGGCAGTCTCTCTAGAGTGCCCAACTTAATGCTGGCAACTAAAAACGAGGGTTGCGCTCGTTGCGGGACTTAACCCAACATCTCACGACACGAGCTGACGACAGCCATGCACCACCTGTGTTCGCGCTCCCGAAGGCACTCTCAACTTTCATCAAGATTCGCGACATGTCAAGCCTTGGTAAGGTTCTTCGCGTTGCATCGAATTAAACCACATACTCCACCGCTTGTGCGGGCCCCCGTCAATTCCTTTGAGTTTCACCGTTGCCGGCGTACTCCCCAGGCGGGATACTTAACGCGTTAGCTACGGCACGGCTCGGGTCGATACAAGCCACGCCTAGTATCCATCGTTTACGGCTAGGACTACTGGGGTATCTAATCCCATTCGCTCCCCTAGCTTTCGTCCCTCAGTGTCAGTTACGGCCTAGCAGAGCGCCTTCGCCACCGGTGTTCTTCCTGATCTCTACGCATTTCACCGCTACACCAGGAATTCCCTCTGCCCCGAACGTACTCTAGCTATGTAGTTTCCACTGCTTGTATCTAGTTGAGCTAGACTCTTTAACAGCAGACTTACATTGCCACCTGCGGACGCTTTACGCCCAATCATTCCGGATAACGCTTGCATCCTCCGTATTACCGCGGCTGCTGGCACGGAGTTAGCCGATGCTTATTCCTCAGGTACCGTCATTTGATTCTTCCCTGAGAAAAGAGGTTTACGACCCAAGAGCCTTCCTCCCTCACGCGGTATTGCTCCGTCAGGCTTTCGCCCATTGCGGAAAATTCCCCACTGCTGCCTCCCGTAGGAGTCTGGGCCGTGTCTCAGTCCCAGTGTGGCTGATCGTCCTCTCAGACCAGCTACTGATCGTCGCCTTGGTAGGCTCTTACTCTACCAACTAGCTAATCAGACGCGAGCTCATCTTCAGGCAATTAATCTTTCACCCCAAAAGGCACATCCAGTATTAGCCACCGTTTCCAGTGGTTGTCCCAGACCTGAAGCCAGATTCTCACGCGTTACTCACCCGTCCGCCACTGTGTCCGAAGACACCGTTCGACTTGCATGTGTTAAGCATACCGCCAGCGTTCATCCTGAGCCAGGATCAAACTCTCCGTTTTGAACTGGAAAGCTTTTTTAGCTCAATATCAGCTGCTCTTTTTTAACTTCAGCTTAAGTTAATTTATTTTCTTGACGCAAAATACTTGCTGTCTAATCGCTTTCAAACTATAATATTTTCAAGGTTCGGTTCCCTTTAAGCGTCGCTTTCCTTGGCTTCGCTTCCGGCACTTATTCAATATAACGAATCCAATTCTTTGTGTCAACTATTTTTCCCAAATATTTTTGGGACTTGTTCTCTGTACTCTGAAACTCCCCACAGTCCCCGGTTCTAGGCGACAATGGTTTATGCACTCTGCTGACCAAAGAAGGGGGAAGCGTGAATTTTCAGTCGGTTATAGCTTTATTGCATGAATGTTTTGCTTTGTATCAACGTAAATACCGCTGCCTCGTCGTCAGATGGGAACGTCATAAGCTTTATTTTGAAGAATTTTATAGACCTCGCTACCATCGATATTTAGATTAACAAAATAGACCTGCCGGGAAACTAAGTACAGCTTTGCATAAGTTCGTAGCGAATTGACAAAGGAAAACTTTTGACCATAGGGTGAGCATGAATTAACATCACTCAATCATTCAGAATTATGATTGGTCGGCAAAAAACTTACTCTGTGCAGTTGACAGAAGATGAAAAAAAGCTGTTGCTACAACAAGCAATCGCCCGCAAAACAAGTCAAAGTAAGACCAAACCATCGCCAACTTTCCAGCGCCACCGGACTGTGTTCTCTGGACGTGTGATGTAAGCTTGTAAGAATTTCACGATTTCATCGGATTCATTCTGTGATAAACCGCGCAGGTAGCGCACGAACCAACCAATAAATAACCCACGTTCACCGGATTCAGGATGGACGCGGACAACTGGATGCAGGGTTTCGTATAAAGTTGAGGTGAAAACAACTCGATGCTTTAAGACTTCTTTTGGCAAGTCAATTGTAGCTGCTGCATAATCGTAGGCGTTGCTGTGTACTGCCCAGACTTAGTCAGCAATATTACGTAGGTTAGTTGGTAAATCTTCGTAAACAGTCACGGGATTTGCCCAAATAGTGTCACCTCCTGGGGATGACAAGCGCCCGCAAAATAGAACCAAGGGGGGGACGGTCTACAAATGTGACATCGGTGTGCCAAGTGTTGGCGCACGAATAATCGATTCAGACACTGTAAGAGTAATAATCCACAGTTTTTACCTTCAATTAAATTCTGCTTAACCTCATAATTTTAAATTTAGCTGACTGCAAGTATTGAAAAATTTCATTAGCAGTCATAGTTGCTCAGACAGACCGATTACCAAAATACATCTTGAGGTAAATTAATATGAAATTAGTTTCCAAAATAACATTAGCTGCTACCAGTTTGGCACTGAATTTTACTGCTGTAAACCAACAACCAGCAGATGCTGCAACAATTAAATATGCTTTCACTGTCAATAGCACTATATTGAGTGGTACTGGTTCTTTTAACTTCGATGACTCAACTTTTAGTAATGAGCCTATTCCTACAGCGTCAGTTCAGTTACTAAATTTCGCATTTAATAATGACCCTCAGACTGTTTACACTCAAGAGGATGATCTTGATTATCCAACATTAGGGCCTATTGTCTTTCCAACTGTTACAGGTAACTCATCTATTGCATTGTCTTATTTATTTAACAATAAAATTGATCCGGCAATTAGTTATGAAATTGCTGGATATGATTTTATTGTTAGCAATCAAACCTTCAATGGTGCAGTTTCCTATACTCTTATTCCTGAACCTGCAACCTTACTTGGGATTTTAACTGTTTGCAGCATTGGCTGCTTCACATCACTAAAAGTTAAATCAGTCAAAAAAGGTGCTTAAAATCTCAGCAATAAATTATAACATTTACACTAATGGTATCCCAAAAACATGGGACTTTTTTTAGTATTTTATTGAAAACAAAGCAACACATGGAAACCTTAAAGATTAGGCACATATTACTTTTTTAGGGGAGCATCCCAAATGTATAAAAACATAATTTGTCATTGCGAACGTAACGTAGTGAAGCGAACGCGAGTGCGTCTCTTAGAGTTGCAATCGCAAAGTACGGATGTTGCGATCGCTTCATTCTGCAACTCTTACGAGACGCTACCGCGTTAAGCGAAGCTATGCCGAAAACTTTACGCTTCATTCGCAATGACGACTCATTATCTTATCGCTCTTCCATCAGTCTTGGAGAAAGCAATCGCTGCAAGGCTTATGAGACTTCGATTTTCAGGTTTTAGCAACATTTTTGAATTTCTATTAGAAAATAAAGCTTCAAACCTTGATTGAGTAATAGTTTCAGTTTCCCGCTTCGATTATTGTTTTCTGAGAGTGATGAAAGAGCGTTATATCATGTCCGCTTGATTCCTTATTAAACCTGAAGAACCCCACCCCGCCAAAGCTACGCTTCGTCTCCTCTCCCGAAGAGCGGGGAGGGGATTAAGGGGAGCCAGTGCGTTGAGCGGCTCTGCCGACTTGAAGCATCTGGCGTGTGGGGTGCAATGACTGTGGGAATCATAACTAATTATGCGAACATAATATTAGACTTCTCTCCTGAAAGAAGAGAGGAATAAAAGTTTTATTCCCCAACCCTTGTAGGGTTGGGGCTGTTTTTGTTAGGTCTATATTGGACTCAACTGAGAACCGCTAGATATGTGAGGCATACTCTGATTTGCTTTATGCTTGCAACTGACAGAGCAATAAACCAAACCATTGATTTGGGTCTGTCCACACTTGGAGAGGTAATAAACCCTGTACGGTGAGTTGCTGCTTGATAATATTGAGGTCAAATTTGCGGGAAATTTCGGTGAGGATAGTCTCACCTAGTGCAAAATTAACCTTGAGGTTAAGAGCGCGTAATTCTACAATTTGCGATCGCAGGCTGCGTAAATGCATTTCTATTTGATGCTCATTTTCATTGTAAAATGCCCAGTGTTC
>NZ_JAIVFR010000042.1 GCF_020829685.1 Nostoc sp. CHAB 5715
CTCTCCAGATCATCAGGGTGCATCTACTTACCACAGCATAGCATTTTAGGTATGCGTGCTGTCACCAGTTTTTATATGAAGATTTCGTGAAGAATCACCGGGAAAATACTTACTTGGGAATTGGGCAGTTTGGTTAGAGTTGTGACCTAAGAGAATAAACGGAGCATCGGGTACGTATTTACTACCGTTGGAGGCATAAACATAAACGCGATCGTCAATACCACCGGAGACATAAAAGCGTGAGCCATCTTTTGCCCACGCCAAACCATTGTAGGTATTGGGAATATTAATTTGTTGGCGTTTAACTAACTTTCCACTGCTGACATCGAAGACAAACACCCATTCAGCTTTAGTAGTAGTTGTACCAGTGGGTTTACCAGTTATTGGGTCTAAAACAGGATAGGTGAGATCAGCACCAGTATTTTGATTTTTGAAGTTCTGGTTATAGCCACTGGTTAGTACCAGGAGAGTTTTACCATCGGGGCTGAGAGTGGTCGTAACAGCTTCAGCCGCATCAGCATTATTATCGGTACGCAAACCAGTCGCTAGAGGTGCAAAAGTAGAGCCTGGGGCAGCTGCGGGTGTAATCACTTGACCTGTGGGGAGTAATGCTCCACCTTCAGGTAGATTACCAACACGGCTAGTAGCAAGCCGGGCTGTAACTATTTGTATACTGCTTACTACGATCGCCGCTGCAACTAGCACGCTGAGTAGCAGATATCGCTTACGCTTGAAATTGAGCATTTGCTGTTCTTACACATCAAAATGTATTTGGTTACGCAGCCAATATTCCTATTTTTTAGTTAAGAACAGGGTAAGGTGAGGTTACTGTCAGAGTAATTGGGATTGACGAAATGTTAAGAATTGAAAAAGCAGTTAATACTATGCAATCTTCAGTGGTCGATCGCAGTTACCAATATAGGCATTGGCATTGCACCAAAAAACTAAACCCAGATATTTGAGCCTGATTTTCGCGCCAATTTAAAAAATTACCTGATGTAAAAGAATGACATTTTTTGTTTACCAAGCGATCGCCTTTAACTCTACATTTAAAATAGGCGATCGCATTCATGGGAAATAGCGGTAAATATCCTTACGATGAAGAACCCGTACAAAGGTAATGGTATCTCCGGCAACTGTAAAACCTATGCGGTAATCTCCTACCCGAATGCGATGATATTAAATTTTTTCCTGTGTGACTCTTCGCCCTGACTTGACTTCTGGGGTATTCTTTCTTCTGACTCCTTCTCATGAATTACGAATGAGTATTACACCTTGTTAACTGTTCACTAATTTAAAATTATGCAAAGCTCTAAAAATTACTATATTTCTACTTTAATCAAGTATCTCAAACCCCTATGGCAGCAGTCACTTTTACTACTAATTCTCTTGCTGATTGGTATTGGCTTACGGTTGCTTAATCCTCAGATTTTAGCAGCGTTTATTGATACAGCGATGTCTACGACGGGCTACGCCTACGCTGGGGCAAAATTTTCTCGACTAATCCAATTAGCGTTGCTTTTTTTAGGAATTGCCTTAGCGACTGGGCTAATTTCTTTATTAGAAACCTATCTAGCAGCAGATATTGGCTTACGAGCCACAAACCGACTGCGGGCGAATCTGACGCTGCACTGCTTGCAACTCGATATGTCCTTTCACAATAACCAAACACCAGGCGCTTTAATCGAACGCATAGACGGCGATATCAGCCAATTGAATGACTTTTTCTCTCGGTTCGCCATCGACTTTGTGGGTAACAGTATCTTTGCAGTAGGTGTTTTTATTGCCCTGTTTCATATTGACTGGCGAATAGGGCTAACAGCGATCGCAATGGTAGTCATCCTCTTATTTACTTTTAGCCATTTCAATAATATAGTCATTCCTTATTTTCAAGCAGAACGAGAATCCAGTGCAGCTTTGTTTGGTTTTTTGGCAGAGCGACTCTCTGGTACAGAAGATGTGCGTTCTTCTGGTGCGTCAGCCTACGTCATGCGCCGTTTCTACGAACGTTCACGAGATTTGTTTCCCAAATTGGTTAAATCACAGACTTTTGGCCTAGGAGTATTTAGCGCTTGGAGTGTTTTCTTTACCCTCGGAAAAACAGTGATTTTGGGGATGAGCATTGTGCTTTTTTTCAATAACGCATTTGCGATCGGCACAGTTTATCTCATCTATCGCTACATCGAGTTATTGGAACAACCAATTCAACAATTTGGTCGCCAAGTTCAAGATTTACAAGAAGCTGAAGCTGCTTTAATTCGGGTACGAGAATTACTCACAACCCAAAGTTGTCTTTTAGATATTGGTCAAACAACTCTTCCAGATCAGGCATTGAGCGTAAGTTTCGAGAATGTTGACTTTCGTTATCCTACTCCTGAGAAAGACGCGATCGCCAACGACGGGCGTTTCGCCATCGCAACACCACCGGATTTAGTATTGCGCGATGTCTCATTTTCCTTGTCGCCTGATAGCATTCTCGGTCTACTTGGTCGCACAGGCAGTGGCAAGACTACCATCACCCGCCTTCTCCTGCGACTTTACGACCCCACGCAAGGAACAATTCGTTTGGGCGGGGTTAACTTACTCGATATACCTTTGGCTACACTGCGGGAACACGTAGGTATGGTAACGCAAGAAATTCAACTTTTCCACGCCAGCGTCCGCGATAATCTCACTTTGTTTGAGTCATCTATCCCCGATGCACGCATAGAGTCAGTTATTCAGGAAGTTGGCTTATGGAACTGGTATGAATCTCTCCCTAGCGGTTTAGACACTCTACTCGCTCCCGGCGGTAGCGGACTATCAGCAGGACAGGCGCAGTTATTGGCATTTGTGCGGGTGTTTCTTAAAAATCCTGGTTTGGTAATTCTGGACGAAGCCTCATCCCGCCTCGATCCGGCTACCGAGCAATTGTTAGAAAAAGCTATTGATCGCCTATTAGTTGGGCGAACTGCCATCATTATTGCTCATCGTTTAGCAACAGTAAAGCGAGCCGATCAAATCATGATTTTAGAAGACGGTCATTGTTTAGAGTGCGGTCAACGCGAGGAATTAGCCACTAACCCGGACTCCCGCTTTGCCCAATTACTGCAAATCGGGTTAGAGGAGGCTTTGGCATGAGAGTAAAAACTGCATCTTCCATCCCAACTTGGCGGTACTTACTGGAGTTAATTCGCTACAAACCCTTGTTTTACCTCACCAACGGGTTGTTAGCGAGTGGTCTATATTATTTCTTTCTCTTGATACCCGGACTAATTATCCGCCAGATTTTCGATACCATCACAGTTAAAACAGCCGCCGGGTTAAACGTCTGGACATTGCTGGCTTTGTTGATTGGGGGTGTTATCGCACAGCAAACATTCCTGTTGATCGGTGTCACAGCTGATGGTGTGTTTCGGATGCATGTTGCGACTCTGCTCCGCAAGCATTTACTCGCTTGCATCTGGGAACGACCAGTAGCACAAGCATTACCAAGCTCATCTGGAGAAGCCATCTCCCGTTTTCGTGATGATATCCAAGCCATCCTCGATTTTTTGACCTTTTCTTTCGACCCCATTGCTCAGAGTTTAGCAATTACCATCGGCTTAATTATCCTAGCTCGCATTAACCTCTTGTTAGCACTGATAGTATTTGCGCCTTTGGTGGTGGCGATCGCAACCATCAATTTAGCCAGTAAGCGCATCCGCAAATACCGACAAGCAAATCAGGAAGCCATTGGGGGAGTTACGGGGTTATTAGGCGAGATTTTCACAGCAGTACAAGCAATTAAGGTTGCTGGCAGTGAGAAGCCTGTTGTGGAATACTTTGAAAAAGTGAATGAAGTTCGCCGCCAAGCCGCCCTCAAAGATTTGTTATTCGGACAGGTACTGTATTCGTTTTTGACAAATATAGCAAATCTGGGTACAGCCATCTTGCTACTGGCGGCGGCTGGGATGATGCAAACTCAAACAGGAGCAACTTTAACAGTCGGTGATTTTGCTTTGTTTGTTTCATATTTGGGGGAGTTTGCGGTGATCGCAGGATTTTTCAGTGAGTCTTTAACACGTTACTACCAAACTGAGGTTTCCCTACTGCGACTGGCCGAACTCATTCCTGGTGTGCCACCTCTAAGTTTAGTCAAACACGAAAAAGTTTATCTTCGGGGTAAATTACCCCAGTTGCCTTACACTCCCAAGACTGGGCAACATCGTTTGGAAACGCTGGCACTCAGGAACTTGAGCTATCACTACCCCGGTACGGAGTGCGGGATTGCCCAGGTGAGTCTGACTTTGAAAAGGGGTACTCTGACGGTAATTACCGGGCGCATTGGTTCGGGTAAGAGTACTTTATTGCGGGTGCTTTTGGGGCTTTTACCCAAACAAGCAGGAGAGATTTTCTGGAATAATCAGCAAGTTGCAGACCCAGCCGCTTTTTTTGTCCCACCCCGTAGTGCTTATACTGCCCAAGTTCCGCAACTTTTTAGCGAAACGGTACGCGATAACATTTTGATGGGACTGCCGGAGGATGTAGTCGATCTGGATGCTGCTATTCATTTAGCGGTGATGGAAAAAGATGTTGCGAACTTAGAAAATGGCTTAGATAGTATTGTCGGGCCAAGGGGAACAAAACTTTCTGGTGGTCAGATTCAGCGATCAGCTGCGGCGCGGATGTTTGTCCGCCAGTCTGAGTTGTTGGTTTTTGATGATTTATCTAGTGCTTTGGATGTGGAAACAGAACGCACTTTATGGCAGCGTCTGTTGGAAACGGAAAATTTTACCTGTTTAGCTGTCTCTCATCGTCAAATCGCTTTACATCAAGCCGATCAAATTATTGTCCTCAAAGATGGTCGAGTTGAAGCGATCGGTAAGTTGGAGGACTTGCTGGCAAACTGCGAAGAAATGCAGTGTCTCTGGTCTGAAGATGTGGGACAAAATCTTTGATGAGCGTTTTTTTCAATCAGTGATATATAAGACTTATCACTGATTGAAATATTGAAATATTGTGTAAATTGTATATGATTTCAGTCTATCTGTTAGAAGCTTTGCGTAACTTTGAGTGATACAAATGTAACCAAAATAATGATTAATTTAAGAGTATGCAAAGCTCTCACAGTTACTATATTTCCATTTTACTCACGTATCTCAAATCCCTGTGGCATAAATCACTTTTGCTACTAATTCTCTTGCTGATTGGCATTGCTTTACGGTTGTTTAATCCTCAGCTTTTAGCAGCGTTTATTGATACAGCGAGTGCCAGAACGATCACGCTTTCGCTAAAAGCAACCCATGTTTGACATCTTATCACTGTAAATCATGCTTGCTACCACAGATAAATGCTACAACAATAAGTCAATACAAAAATCGACATGATATTTCCATAAAAGATGGTTTAAGTAAATATACACGCTGATATAAATAAATTTATTCACTTTGATAGATGTATATATTTGCTATTTTAAGTAAAACTATGAAGATTGAAAAAATTGGCAAATAAAGTTGTTAGGAGATTTATGAGTCAAACATTAACAGCGACACTTTCAGTATTGTCAATTAACAAAAAGTTTTATTTTAGCTTGAAATGCAAAAAAATCATTCTCATCCGCTTTTAAGTCTTTTAATGATGATAAAAACTCTAAAAAATAGGAATTTTTCGTTAATTGAAATTTATTAGCTTTAATATTTAAATTAAGAAATCACTATTCAACCCATCTTCAAGTTTGTTATTAAAACTAAAATTAGCTTTTGGTACTTCACTTATGTATATAGCTGTATGGCCTGGAAATGTATATCCCTTAGGTGCTAGTTGGGATGGTAAAGGCACTAACTTCGCTTTGTTTTCCGAAAATGCAACAGGTGTAGAGCTTTGTTTATTTGATGCTGATAATCATGAAATTCGCTTGCCTTTAACAGAAAAAAATAATTTTGTTTGGCACGCTTATCTACCAGGAGTAGGGCCTGGACAACGCTATGGGTTTAGAGTACATGGCCCTTGGGCCCCAGAACTTGGGCATCGCTTTAACCCTAATAAACTACTAATTGATCCCTATGCTAAGGCAATTGATGGGGAAATTAGCGATAGTCCAGCTAATTTTGGCTACTCTTTAGATGCACCAGAACAAGACCTAGCTTTTTCTGATTTAGATAATGCCGAAATTATGCCAAAGTGTATTGTTGTCGATCAGTCTTTTGATTGGGGAGACGACAAACTACTTTCTATACCGTGGCATGAAACAATTATTTATGAAACTCACGTTAGAGGCTTTACTAAGTTACACCCAGAAATTCCAGAAGAATTACGTGGTACTTATGCAGGGCTAGCACATCCAGCCGCAATTCAATATCTCCAACAACTAGGAATCACATCTGTGGAATTGATGCCTGTGCATCACTTTTTATCCTCTCCAGGATTTCTGGTGGATAAAGGACTCAAAAACTATTGGGGTTACGATTCCATTAATTTTTTGACACCCTACTCTGGTTACAGTGCTAGTGGCTCACTCGGACAACAAGTCACCGAGTTTAAGCAGATGGTCAAAGACTTACACTCTGCTGGCATTGAAGTAATTTTAGATGTAGTTTATAACCACACTGGCGAAGGCAATCATTTAGGGCCAACATTGTCACTGCGAGGCATTGATAATGCCGTGTACTATCGCTTGGTTAAAGATAATTCCCGTTACAACATGGACTTCACAGGCTGCGGCAACTCTCTGAATGTGCGTCATGCCCAAGTTCTGAAGTTAATCATGGATAGCCTGCGCTATTGGGTAACAGAAATGCATGTTGATGGCTTTCGCTTTGATTTAGCTTCGGCATTAGCGCGAGAACTATATGAAGTAGATAATCTCGCAGCTTTTTTTGATATTATTCATCAAGATCCAGTTCTGGCAGATGTGAAGCTGATTGCTGAACCTTGGGATTTAGGAGAAGGCGGTTATCAAGTTGGCAATTTTCCTTTACGTTGGTCTGAATGGAATGGCAGATATCGTGATACTGTCCGGGATTTTTGGCGTGGTGAGGATGATAGCCTCGGACAATTTGCTTATTGTTTTACTGGCAGCCCTGACCTTTACCAAGCAAACGGGCGTAATCCCAGTGCCAGTATTAATTTCATCACTGCTCATGATGGCTTCACGCTCAATGATTTGGTCAGCTACAACCAAAAGCATAATCAGGCCAACGGCGAAGATAGCCGGGATGGGGAAAGCCATAACCGCTCTTGGAATTGCGGTGTAGAAGGAGAAACCGATGATCCAGACGTAATCCGCTTACGGGAACGTCAGCGACGCAACTTTTTAGCAACTCTAATGCTGTCTCAAGGCGTACCCATGCTACTCGCAGGAGATGAAATTGGTTGCACTCAGAGGGGTAACAATAATGCCTACTGCCAAGATAATGAAATTTCCTGGCGTGATTGGAGTTTACAAAAGTCTAATTCCGAACTCCTAGATTTTGCCCGCGAACTCATTTATTTTCGTCATCAGCATCCAGTATTTCGGCGGCGTAAGTGGTTTCAAGGCCGTCCTATTCACGGTTTTGGGATCAGTGATATTGGTTGGTTTAATGAAGATGGCAGCGAAATGACTGAAAAGCAGTGGCTAGTTAGTTATGCCAAAGCTATGGAAATTTTCTTGAATGGCGAGGGCATTGTTACTCCTGGCCGCCGTGGGGAACGGATTATTGATGAGAGCTTTCTGCTATTTTTTAATGCTCACTACGAAATGATTGAGTTTGCCTTACCCAATGTTCTCAATGACAGGGAATGGGAAATAGTTATTGACACCAACGAATCTCGCTTCATTAGCCCAGGAAAATTGATTATGGGTGAGCAAACTGTGCCAGTTACAGACCGTTCTATCATGGTGTTACGTCGTCTTGCTTAGTAGCACAAAAATCTCAAGAGTTATAGCGGTTCTCAGTTGGGTGCAATAAATTATGTAGAGTTGGGGTCAAGTATAAATCAGTTTTTTATTTGACCACTTTTTAATGCTTTGGTTGCTAGAGGTGAGGTGTCATAATGTGTTAACAAGTCAGCAGGCTCATTGTAAATTGCGATCGCAACTGCAAATGATTCTACCCAAGCTTGAGCATGGGCATCATTACTGATAACAAGCGTCCCATCTATATCCAAAATTACACCCTGATATGCCATTGAGAAATTTCCAGGTTACTTTACGCCTCTACAGTACTAAAAAGTTGTTGCCATAACCTCTACCTCGGTTGTTACTTTCAATGGCAGAGTCACTGTAAATGTGACTAACTTCGTTCTTCCATGCCGAAGAGACGCCGAAAAACTGACTGCATCAAATTAGGAGATAAGTGATAAACTGCTTTCCAAAGGTTTGTTGTACCTACCATGACATCAGAACGCTGATCCTTTACTGCTTCCCAAATTGATTTTGCTACATCTTCAGGCTTTTCTAGTACAGGAGTTTGAATTGCTTTACCTACCAACTCAGAACGCGCTTGAGCCGTTTCTTCGTCCTTACCGCGAAACATTGCCCGTTCCATCAGTTGAGTACTGATAAAACTAGGATAAATTCCGCTAACATGAATGCCTTTAGGTGATAACTCTGCGTGTAGCGATTTTGTCAACCCAGTTATGGCATACTTACTGGTTGTGTAAGGAATGTGATAAGGAATCGGTTCTATACCACCAATAGAACTGACATTAACAATGGTTCCTTTCCCACGTTCTAAGAAATGGGGCAGGATGGCATTAATAGTATGGATGTAGCCCCACAAATTGGTATCAATTATCTGATGCCAATCATCTAAGCTAAAATCCTCGACGGGTCCTAAGCAAAAAATACCTGCATTATTAATTAATACATCTATGTTACCAAAATGATCTATTGCCTTCTGGATCAGGTTGTTTACTTGTAAAGGATCTTTCACGTCTGTAGAAATAGCGATCGCTTGTTGTCCAAGTTCCCGTATCTGTGCGGCAGTAGCTTCTAAACGGTCAAGTTGACGAGCTGCCAACACAACATCATAATTGTGACGGGCAAATAATAATGCTGTAGCTTTGCCAATTCCTTGAGATGCGCCTGTAATAATTACTGTATTTGTCATAATGTCAGTTGCTTTTTCTTGTGCGTCTTAGAGGTTGTTTTAAAAATGGTACTTGAGATATCCAAAACTTTAAATCCTCAAAAAGGAAGTCCCTAACACCCCACCCCCAACCCCTCCCCGCTTGCGGGGAGGGGAGACAAAGCGTAGCTTTGGCGGGGTGGGGTTCTTATTCTTGATTTATGTAAGAGGTCTAATGCCAATTATTGGTGCGTTCTAATTTCCTTGAGTAACGCCTCATCAGAGTATTCTTCTTCCCATTTACCAGCCGTACAGACTGTGCGCCGCCACTAGGAGTACAGACAACCCAGTAAGTATCTGGTTCTCCTTCGACCTCAGCTGCATCTTCAGCTTTTGAGATATCAGAAAGACCTGAAAATGCTTGAATACAAGTCCATGTAATTCCATCTGAATCTTTAATTTCTCTTTCCATGTCTATTCTTAGTACAGCATTTCATTAATTCGTAGCGAATTCAATTTGGCAATAGCCTGCATTGTTAATGCGTCGGCGGCCTTGTTAATGCATCGGCTTGCATTGTTAATGCGTCGGCGGCCTTGTTAATGCATCGGCTTGCATTGTTAATGCGTCGGCGGCCTTGTTAACGTCATTGTTTGGTGCGCCTTCCAAGATGCGTCCAGTTTTATTGTCAAGTGTGGCGTGACATAAAGCACAAGTAATACCAAATCTCAACTTACCTTTAGTGAAACTGGCACGCATACCCAGTGGTACAAGAGAATTTGCAGGTACGTCTAATCCTGTATTCAAGAGTGTGCCAGCTTTAAAAGTGCGTCCGCCAACTGTTACATCTTCATTTATGGGAATTTGGAGATTCGTTGTATGCTTACGTTTAGCAGGAGCCATGAATCCGGGCGAAAAGGCAATCTATACTTCGTTTGCTATTGACTTTATAATGTATACCATTTGTAAAAAAGCATCATTAGCCTCTGCGATCGCCCCGTCCATATTGGCTACAATTACCCCAATAATGTTGGAATCTACCAACCTTCTAAACTTTGCATCGCTCACCTGTAGCTTCTGCAAACTCATTTGAAGATGTTGTTTAGCAGTGCGTAACTCCCAGGTGAGCAAGCTAATGAGTATTGTCACCAAAACAAACAAGCCTAACCGCACTATGCTGTCAAGATTATCAACAAAGAGCGAAAACACTGGCTCCAAGAAAAAGTAGCTGACGGCTAAAGTAGACAAAGCAGTTGCCAGCAATCCTGCTTTCATGCCGCCATACCAGGCACTAACCGCCACGGCAGCAAAAAATAGCAGGAAAATAGTTGGTTTCAGTAGTGGCTGTAGCAATAGTGTTAGTAGCAATGCAGTACCAACAGCCAATAATGTCACAGAATAGGGCGCTAGAAGGAAAGGTATTCCTTTCAATGTGGCTTCTCCTTGTATGCAGCTAGCTAAAGGATTATTCCCAAAATCAGCTAGATAATGCGTTGGCGTAGCCCGCACTTCGGCAGGCTCAGTGACCATCGTAGACATCGCTCAAATTTATTATGCATCGGAAAAATACACACCTAAGCAGTTAGTTGCTGTGAATCTATCTAAAGTAGTAAAACTTAGTTTTAGCAAATGTGCAATAACCTGATAATCGTCGCTCTAATTATATATATTTATTTTTGGCTATCCCTCAAAAAGTATAGGGAATAAAAGTTTTACATAAACCCCAACAAATGAGTGTGAATAATTCTACTACAAGACCAATTTTAAAGGCGTATATCTTGCCTTATAGTTGTGAATTTGCCCAAACAAAAAAGCGATTAAAATCAAGCCAGCTACTAGGATAATCTGCGCCTGCAATTGCAGACGTTTCAGCAGAAAGCTCTGTCGCTGTTCTTTGTATGATTCGGCAAGGTTATTGTTGGTTTGTCAATCGGACATTCCATAACTAATGAGCGCATCTAGTTGGGTTTTGTCTAAGAGGTTGTTTGAAAAGTGTCGTATAGCACATTAAATTCTGACATTACCCCCCCAACCCCCAAGGGGGGCTTTAAGAGACTATTCCCCCCCTTGTAAAGAGGGGATTAGGGTGCGTCCCAGTTTTTATTTTGCAATGAGAGAATAACTGTCATTGCGTTCGCGTAGCGTCTCGTAGAGAGGAGGAACGACGAAGCAATCTCATGGACTCGTTTTGAAGAGAAGAGTTTTGCGATTGCTTCGTTCCTCGCAATGACATGTAAAAAAGTGGGTTAGGGGGGTATTAGACACTTTGGGTAACAAATATAGCTTTTCAAACACCCTCTAAATTACTTGGATGAATCATGCACTTTTTGCGTTATTAGTAATCAAGGGAGTGGGGAAAACAAGGAGAATAACCATGCCCAATGCCCGATGCCCAATGCCCAATGCCCAATGCCCAATACTTCGACTTCGCTCAGTACAAGTGCCCAATGCCCAATGCCCAATGCCCAATGCCCAATGCCCAATGCCCAATACCCAATACTCATGGCTCGTACCCCTACATTAAATTTTGATCGTGGCACATTAATTTTGCATCCACCACCACGCGGCAAAGGTTGGATGGATTATGCTACATGGGATGATAGAGTTGAAAAATTCCGCATTCCAGCAATTAGATACCGATCGCTAATAGAAGCACTACAAGCGGAAGATGTTTATTTTATTGATGAGGCAAAGCAATTTTATCCAGTAGATTTGGTTCCCAGTCTGGAAATGGAACCCTATCCCCACCAGACTGAGGCGCTAGCGGCTTGGAAACTGGCGGGTAGACAAGGGGTTGTTGTGCTTCCTACGGCGGCGGGAAAGACTTATTTGGCGCAAATGGCGATGCAGTCAACGCCGCGCACAACGTTAATTGTTGTACCAACTTTGGATTTAATGCATCAGTGGTATGCACACTTAGTAGCGGCTTTTCCCGATGCTGAGGTGGGATTGCTAGGGGGTGGTTCGCGGGATAGAACGGCAATTCTAGTTGCAACTTATGATAGTGCTGCAATTCACGCTGAGACGTTGGGGAATCAATATGCGTTGATTATTTTTGATGAATGTCATCATTTACCGACAGATTTTAATCGGGTAATTGCTGAATATGCGATCGCACCTTATCGCCTGGGACTCTCCGCTACACCGGAACGCACCGATGGTAAACACGCTGACTTAAATATCCTCATTGGTCAAGAAGTATATCGCAAACGCGCTGAAGATTTGGCGGGGAAGGCGTTAGCAGAACACGAAATTGTCCAAATTAAGGTAAAGTTATCGCAACTTGAACGAGAAAGATACAACCAGTTAATTCAAACCCGCAACGATTTTTTAAAGCAATCTCGCATTTCTTTGGGGAGTCTTCAAGGTTGGCAAATGTTCGTGCAAATGAGTGCTAGATCGCAATCTGGACGTAGAGCTATGTTAGCGCATCGGGAAGCGAAAGATATCGCTTTGGGTACTGATGGGAAATTGCGAATTCTAATTAATTTATTGGCAGAACATTATCCGGCGAGAATTTTGATTTTTACTGCTGATAATACAACGGTTTACCGGATTTCTCAAGAGTTGCTAATTCCGGCAATTACTCATCAAACTCCTGTGAAAGAACGGCATGAGATATTAACAAAGTTTCGGGAGGGTAAATATAATACTTTGGTTGCTTCTCATGTGTTGAATGAAGGGGTTGATGTACCTGCGGCTTCTGTAGCGATTATTTTATCGGGAACTGGTTCGGCTAGGGAGTATACTCAGCGCTTGGGGAGGGTTTTACGGAAGGGAAATATTGAGAATAAGCAGGCGATTTTGTATGAAGTGGTG
This sequence comes from Nostoc sp. CHAB 5715, assembly GCF_020829685.1. Classification (GTDB taxonomy): domain Bacteria; phylum Cyanobacteriota; class Cyanobacteriia; order Cyanobacteriales; family Nostocaceae; genus Nostoc. The sequence goes on from NZ_JAIVFR010000042.1 coordinate 12,829, forward strand.
GCGGAGGATACGAGTGAGGAAGGGACTTCGGCTAGGCGAAGAGGGGAGAGGAAAGCAGGGGGAGCAGGGGGAGAAAAAGAGAGGAAGGGGAATTTACAGGTTGTGTATGGGAGTGGGAAGGAACGGAGTTTGAAGGCTGCGGAACAGTTAGAAATTAATTATTCAACCGGAAGTTCAAAACTTGTACTGAGCGAAGTCGAAGTATCTAAAATCCAAAATTCAGCAGATGTTACCGACAGATTTACTGATGCATCGCCAAAACGGGGAGGAGATCATTCCGAAGAGACTGAAGATTGATCAAAAAACTTCGGAGTTGGCGATTGAGTTAATTAATTATTTTCAATCGGCGGTGGGGAAGACTCAGGGTGTACTTGAGCGACAACTGACTGATTTTGAAGGAGATTCTACAGATTATCGGGTGAAGCGAGGGTTAGCTTATATTCTCAAAAGCAGTTTTTGCACTTTTGAGGTGGTTAGTCCTTTGGAACCACAGATGTTAAGAGAACGGGTGTTTTCGTTGGCTGCAAAGTCGGTTTCTAGTCGAGAATCAACACAAGTTACTCTGAGTAAAATTGCTGATGAATTAACTCAAGAACTTGAACGGGAAGTTTTATTAGAACAGGTTCGTAATGGACTCTATGCTGATTTATCTGAAAATAAAATTTTGACAGTGTTTGATGCACCAACAGCGCCAGATTTATTAAATCGATATAACTTATCTCAGGTGCAAGGTGTATTTTATAAGGCCAGTCAACTTGTATTAAATGCTCATCGGAATGTCCCGGGTGAATATAAGCTGTTATTTCGCTATCTAAAGTTGTTTCAGTTGATGGCTTATATTGAGGGCGATGCTGACCACGGGTTTACAATTACGATAGATGGGCCGACGAGTTTGTTTAATCCTAGTACGCGATATGGGTTAGCGATCGCTAAACTTATTCCTGCTTTACTTCACGTTACTAAATGGAGTCTTTCTTCTATTCTCCAAACCCGCGACGCTTATACAAATATCTGGAAAACTGGACGTTTTACTCTCAATTCCGAATGTGGTTTGGTATCCCATTATCCACCAGGTAAGCCCTACGATAGTATGCTAGAAGCATCTTTTGCTGATAAGTGGGATGCGTTGAAAAGTGGTTGGGCATTAGAGCGAGAAGTTGATTTGATACCGATTCCTGGTAGTGTGATGATTCCTGATTTTCGCTTAGTTCATGCTGATGGACGCACCTTTTTGTTAGAAATTGTTGGTTATTGGCGACCAGAATATTTACAAAAGAAGTTTTCTCAGGTGCGACGGGCTGGACGTGATGACTTAATTCTGGCAATTTCCGAGCGACTTAATTTAGAAAAGGCGGGAGTAAAATTAAATGATGTCCCCGCCAGAATTGTTTGGTTTAAAGACAAGTTATTGCCGAAAGCTGTCTTAGCTGTAATGGATTGAACAAGTAAAAATGACATGAAAAGTATAGAAACAATTGCCACAGTTACCAAAGATGGTAAGATTACAGCACAGTTACCATTGAGTATTCCAGAGGGTGACCATCAGGTAGTGATAGTAATTGATGAGAAGCCTTTGGCAGAGAAAGTAGAGAGCAAAGAAAAGCGTCCTCCTCTAAACTTTCCTGTAGATAATTATGGTTATTGGCCTGAGAATCTTTCTCTAAGACGTGAGGATATGTATGGTCATTGGGGTCGCTAACTCTGTATTTATGGACACGAACATCTTAGTGTATGCAAATGTGTCCGAATCTCCCTTTCACCAAGCAGTGATACATTAATCGAATAGAAATAGTATGAAAACTATAGAAACAATTGCCACAGTTACCAAAGATGGTAAGATTACAGCGCAATTACCAATTGATATTCCAGAAGGTGAACATCAGGTGGTAATAGTAATTGATGAAAAGCCTTTGACTGAGGAAGCAGAGAAGAAAGAAAAGAAAGCGCCTCTCAAATTTTCCGCCTATCCTGTAGGATTAGTCTCGGAAAGTTTAACTTTCCGTAGAGAAGACCTTTATGCAAACGACTAATAACGCTGTATTCATCGATACGAATATTTTAGTTTATGCAAATTTAGCCTTGTCGCCATTTCATGTACAAGCGACAGAACGACTGCAAGCACTTGCAGAACAAG
>NZ_JAIVFR010000430.1 GCF_020829685.1 Nostoc sp. CHAB 5715
AATGACCAATGACTAATGACCAATGACTAATGACTCTTGAGTTTTTGGTAGATAGCTCATTCCCCGATCAAATGATTTGAGGTTGCCAGCTTTGGCTTCTAGTAAACGTTTGATGTTCATGCTCTCAGCGCCAAAGTCTTCAATTTGAAGTTTGCCGTGGGTGACAGTTCCATCTGTTTTCCAGAATGTGATTCGATGCAGGATAAAACCTGAAGCTTCGGGATCAGCGAATGCATAAGCGGTTGGGATGAGTAACGCTACAGAACGCTGATAATATTCGTAGTCCGGATAAAAGTGTTCTTGTTCAACCAAGTAGTATTTGCTCAGACTATGAACCCGCACGGAAACTTTTACCTTCTGGTCATATTCATCTTTGAATTCACCTGAATCAGAAGTAATATCACCATTTGGTCGCAGTAGATGTGCCCACTCATCTATGTTTTTTAGGTCTTTTAAGTATTCAATGCCGATTTCAATTGGGGCATCAACATAGATGGTGTCTGTATCGATAAAATGGCTTCCTTTAGCTGCTGAGGTCAGACCAGCTTTGCGTTCCAAATTACCTTTGAGAGAACGACACTCGGAAGTGTGTACCGTGTGAATTCCCTGCATAATCATCTGAGTTTGCCGTTTTGGATCGACAAAGCTCAACCAATGGAAGTATACACCATTTTCATCTGTTCCCGGCTCAATATAATCTGTAGGAAACAGCAAAACTGGGTAAACCTGAAAATATTTCTGATACTCTAAGCCGCAGTGCCACTCAATACCATAGAAAAGCGGATTTTCTAATTTTTTAACATGATAATAGAGGTTTTTGTGATAACCAGACGCAGTGCCCAGCCAGGTATCTTCGTCAATTTGCTCTTTCATCCGGCTATAAAGCGTCCATTCGTCTAAGTTTTTTAAACTACAAAGATACTCAAAGGCGCTCTCTGGTGAAGTAGCAATGTAAGCTGATGTTGCAAATGTATTTTTTTCCACTTTTAACTCCTTAAGATAATAACAATTAAGCTGCGATCGCTTTAGTCCTGTTTCGTTTACCGCTCTGAATTCGGTCTTCTGCTAATCGTTTGGCAGCGTCGTTGGTAGTAATTCCCTGCTGTTTAGAAATATTAAAAATTGCTAGTAGGGTGTCATAAATGTTATGCACTTGCTTAAAAGCTTTTTCTTCGTCATAGCCAATCATTTCGTTGTAAACGTTGATTAGCCCTCCAGCATTAATTACATAATCAGGGCTGTAAATAATCCCTTTTTTGGCAAGCATTTGACTATGCAGTTGCTCATTTTCCAACTGATTATTAGCTGCACCAGCAATAATAGAAGCTTTTAAGAAAGGAATTGTATGACTATTAAGAATTCCTCCTAAAGCGCAAGGAGCAAAGATATCTACATCAAGAGCGTAAATCTCGGCGGGTTCGACAATAGTCGCGCCAAAAAGCCGTTTTGCTTCTTCTGCTTTTACTGGATCTACATCGCTAACAAAAAGCTTGACATCATGTTCATGTAAGTGGCGGCAGAGGTTTTTACCTACATTTCCTAAACCTTGAACTGCAACTTTCATGCCATCAAGTCTTTTGCTTTGCCAACGAGACTCTACAGCAGCTTTAATTCCGAGAAAAACTCCTAGTGATGTGATGGGAGCAGGCCCGCCAGACTTTTCTGATACCCCAACAACATGTTTAGTTTCTTGACTGATTGTCCGCACATCGCCAGGGGTAATATTAACATCTTGTCCAGTAATAAAACGCCCATTTAGACTATCAACAAAACGTCCGTAAGCTCTTAACAGATCATCTGTTTTATTATCAGGATTAGCGATAATGACTGCTTTTCCACCACCAGCCGGGATGTTGGCACAGGCGGCTTTATATGTCATCCCACGACTCAGACGAAGGGCATCTTTTAAAGCAGCTTCTTCGTTGACATAAGGTAAGAGTCTTGTAGCTCCCATCGCTGGGCCTAAAGTTGTGTCATGGATAGCAATAATTGCTTTAATTTCGGGATTTTTACCATGACAAAAGAGAACTTGTTCGTGACCCATTTCTCTAACAGTTTCAAATAGCAGCATTTTCACCTCTCGATATTGTTTGGTATTGGTTAGAGAAAGTAATTTGCATTACAAAATGTAAAGATATAGACAGAAAAACTCTCTCGAATATTAAGATAGGATGAAGGAACAAAGATTAATGTTCTAAAAATCAAAAATTCCAGTTAATTGGTTGTAGTTTTTTGGCTGGAATAAAGTTTTTACCACTTTTAAACTCATCCTTTATCCTTCGCTGAATGGACGAATCCAAACTGGATTGTAAAGTCTGGCTTGTTGAGATGTTTTACTGTCTATAACAATTGCAGGAAATTGTCAGGTTTAAAAGTTAAACCATTGGAAATGAAACTTGCTTGGTTGGATTTTTAGCTGAACTTGATTTGACTCCTTGTGCTGCTAAACTTTTATTACGTCCACCAGAGGGTGCTGGTCGATCAGCGTCAATCACTACATCGATCAGAAAGGGAACATTTGATGCGATCGCTTGTTGTAATGCTGCTTCAATATCCGACTCTCTGACGACTACGATCGCTTCTGCTCCCATACCACGAGCAATCATGGCAAAGTTTGTCGGTGGAAGTGTTGCATCTGCGCCCTTTAATCCCAAGATTTTCATCCCTTGATGGCACATGTTGTAACGCGCATCGTTGAGTACAATCCAGATTGCGGGAATTTTGTATTTTACGGCTGTGCTGATTTCGTTATTCATCAGCATTGCTCCATCGCCAACAATCCCTACAGCTTTGCTATTGTTCGCCAGGGCTGCACCCAATACTCCGGTGACGGCGTGACCCATTGCGCCGACTCCGGTGCTGACTCGGTAACGATTGGCTTCGGAAAATTGCAGTAGATGAGTTGACCAAGTAAAGGAGTTACCACACTCCGCCATTACTACCGCATCGGTATCTTCAACAATTATCTTTTGAATTGCTGCCATCAATACTTCTGGCCGCACTGGATAATCTACGTCTGGTGCAGGTTCAATTGCTTTGCGTTCTGGGCGAGGTAGCGGCATTGTGGAATCAGGAGCATCTGGTAATTGCTGCAACAACTCTTCCACAAAAGCTTTGATATCAGACCGAACTGGGAAAGTTTCAACGTGGGGATAGGCTACACCTGGCACTTCGGGATCAATATCTACATGGACAAAACCTCCTTTTGGAACTAGCGCCGAACTCCAGAAGGAAGTCGGTTCACCAAGGCGGGTTCCTAATACGAGTGTGCGTAGTGGAGGTTGCTGTTCCATATAAGTTAAGACGGAAGCATGACCGCCTAAACCTGTAACACCCACAAACTGGGGATGATCTTCGGGGAAGATACCTTTACCACGGGGTGAACACATAACGGCTGCTCCGGTTTTTTCAGCGAGTTCAAGGATTTCCTCTGCTGCGTCACGCGCACCGAAACCAACCCAAATGGCAAAGGGGCCAGACGATAATAACTCTACAGATTTAGCGATCGCTTCTTTTGAAGCAGTCATCCGAAACGGAGTAACATCGAGTTGAGGCAAGGATATATTCTCAACTAAACTTGTCTGCACTGCGGTGGGAATGCTCAAATGGGCGACAAATCCGCCTGGTTGCGCCATAGCCAAAGCAAGTTTGCGGAAAATCTGCGGTAGTTGAGCCGCAGATTCAATGGTGATTGCATAGTTGAATAACGCTCCTGGGGTAAAAATTCCTCCACTGGGCAATGTGTAAGTGCTGGTTTCTTGAATTGCCCAACGTCCACGCTGCGGTGCTGAGGTGCAAGCCGACAACAAAATTACCTTTGCACCTTCACCACGAGCCGCAAATAACCCGGTGAGGGCGTTAGTGATCCCCGGCCCTGCTGTAGTAAAAACTACAGTGGGGCGATTATTGGCAAAGTATGCTTCGGTCGCTGCAAAGGCTGCTCCTGATTCATGGCGAAAGTTCAACACCTCAATGGTGCTATTTGACAGCGCCCCCCAAAGGCTTGCCATCGCACCACCTGCGACACCAAAGGCGTAGCTTACTCCCAAATTTACCAACATCTGAGCGATCGCATCGGCAACTGAGAGCGTTGGGGGTGTTTCGTTGTTTAAAAAAGGCTCAATTCCCTTATTATTCTCCGATTCATCAATCTGGCGAGAAACGTCAGACACAGATTCTACATATCTGTTTGCTGGAAATTCCTTGTATGGCTCAGTGGTGATTAGAGGAGAGTTTGAACCAGTATAGTTTTGACTCATTAGTTTCACGCAATTACATAAAATTACACAAAGGCTTTCTCGTTTACAATCACAGGGATGGAAATATTTGATACAAACGACTCTGTTGCTTTTACAGCTATGACCTAGCTTGGTCGTTCGTAGAAACGGTTAATCGCTGCTGATTGATGCTTGTGATAGCACTACCAAAAATTTTTACCAAAAACATACAGCAATCAATACTGTACTTCTTGTGACCAGAATAGAGGAGATAAAGACTATTTTGCAATCAAAAATCCTTTGCTGAGGATGTCAAATTTTTCGCTTTTACTATGATCACTACAGTGCTTAAGTAGGTCGGCGGGGAAAAACTAAACCATATAAAGGTATATAAACCAGCAAATAAGCTTAATTCAAAGGCTTCTCATAAACTTTACAAAACTTCATATAGTTAAGTTTAATAACGCTGACTTAATTAATGAGCCGCTTGCAGAGGTGCTTATTTTGTGATATCTACTATAATCAAAACCTATTTGCAATGAAAAATCTTTTGATTAAACTGTCAATTCTTTCGGTTTTATCGTGATTGCGACATTTCCAACTTAGTCATTTTGAAAACTGCGATCGCTTGTAAGACATATCACCAAATTTACAATAGAAAATCTTTGGATTTGGTTGTCAATTCTTTTGCTTCTAGATCCCCCTTAACCTACGCCACTTTCTACAACTGGGACAACCTTAAAAGCCACCTTTTTAAGGGGTTTGGGGGATCTCTTGTGCGTAAATCCTAGTTTTCCACCCTCACCCCGAAGCAGTCAACAGTTCAGAAAAAGCTTGATTATTCACTATTGAACTCGCCGTTACAAATTATCCGCATTAAAGCATGAGCCTAACTACAGCAGTTTGGCAGCTTTTATATTGCCACCAAAAACTCATTGATTCAATTATTTGTAACGAGAAATACATAATTATTTAACTTTAGTTTTTCCTTAGAGAGATGCCTAAATACTAAGTAGGTGATTTTTTGATAGAATTCATTATTTTTGACGTATAATATAGCATAAATACCGTACATAATCAATATAAAAGTTTTAGATATAACAAAATAGCACAAAATACACGTAAAATAACCGTGATTTCCCTAATATAAATGTATTTCTGAAGACAGATGACTAAAGATATTATTTTGTAGTTAAATTCCTGAGAGAGTAAGTTAAGATAATTTAAGAAAATAAGTAGATGAGTAAAATTGTTCATTTAAGCCAAGCCCAGCACTGCAAATTCATTTATGTTGAGGATCAAACGACTCTACACCAGTAGTTCATCAAATCGCTTGGTTGGTGAACCTTAAACAATTCGCAATTCGCTTTTTCGCAGTTACGTTTTGTGTAAGCGTTGCGTTAGCGATAGCGCAGCGTTAGCGATAGCGCAGCGTTAGCGAGGAACGAGCGTCTGGGTATTTAGACCCCAATCGCATTACAAGCTTTGGCATTGGGGATGGGGTTTTAAACCCTAAAACACAAGCGATAAACCTAAATTGGCTCTGGTGCAGGTCTAGTTTAAATGTCAAATATTTATTTTTTCTACTTATAAATTAGGAGTTTTGAACTCTTGTCTAATAAAGTTTATTGGCTAATCTTGACTTGATTCGTCTATATTTTGTGTACCTATAAAAAGCTGCTTGGGACAGGAACAATAAATTTTAAATATTTAGTTTTTTTAGGAAGATTTAGTTTAATAATTCATTTTTTATTGGTATGATAAATTTTGTTAACAGGATTAGTAATATTTTTTAATTTACTAACTAATCTTATTTTTGAACTAGACCTGCAC
>NZ_JAIVFR010000431.1 GCF_020829685.1 Nostoc sp. CHAB 5715
TGGCAGTCACCAACGTCGTAGTGCAACTTCACTCATTATAGCTTTCAAAAAGATGTTGTGTGTTCAACATCGAAAGTTTCTGAAAAATTTACCTGGGATACCAGATAGATTCTATGGTGTGGGCAATGGCGATCGCACTTGCCGATTCTCGATTCTGATTATCCAGCAAAACGGTAACATGTCCCAACTTCCGCCCAGGACGTGATTCTGTCTTCCTATACCAGTGAACGTGCGCCTGGGGAATTTCTGCTATTTGTTGACGCTGGTTTTGGTAGTCGCTATGAGAGTTTTCATACCCCAGTAAGTTCACCATTACAGCGCCAGCGCACAGCAAAGCCGGATTTCCTAAAGGTAAACCACAAACGGCTCTCAGGTGCTGCTCAAACTGCGAAGTTTCACAGGCGTCAATAGAGAAATGCCCAGAATTGTGGGTACGGGGTGCAATTTCATTTACTAGGATTTTGCCATCAGCACTTAGAAATAGCTCAATTCCAAAAATCCCCACTACTTGTAGGCTATTTAATAAAGTATGTGCGATCGCTTGGATTTCTGCTACTTGATTAGGCGTAATCTCAGCAGGCGCAATTACCCGCCGACACACTTGTTGTTCTTGTTGGGTTTCTACCACTGGATAAGTTACAATTTCTCCCTCTACAGAACGAGCTGCAATTATTGCTAGTTCTCTTTCAAAAGGGATAAATTCTTCTAACAAGAAAAGTGATTGATTTAAAGTTTTTGTTGCGGTTTCATAACTTAGCTTTTGCTCTAAAGTAGCAAAATCTTGAATTATGAAAGTACCTTGACCGTCATAACCGTGGCGGCGGGATTTGAGGACTGCTGGAAAACCTAGATATTCTATTTGTGATTTGAGATTTTCTACTTCGTCAAGGGCTAAAAATTGGGGAACAGGTAAGCCTAAGTCGCGTAAATAACAACGCTGATGATATTTATCTAAAAGAGGAGCTAAAGCTTCTAATCTGGGACGAAAACAAACGCCTTGGTGGGCTAAAACAGATAAAGCATTTAAGTTAACAAATTCGTTTTCAAAGGTGATGACATCGCATTTGTTAGCTAATATTTCCGTAGCAGTTGCATCATTAACTGGGGCGAAAACAGTTTCTTTCGCAATTGACACGGCCGGGTCGTGTTCACTAGGAGTTTGTACTACTAATTCTACTTCTAGCTTCTGTGCTGCATCCGCCATCATCCAGGCAAGTTGTCCGCCACCAATTACACCAACACGTTTCATTGACATCCTAAGGAATCACGAGTTTGCACGCCTGTTTTGGAATTCACACCACTGGCTTTACTGCACAGTTCTTTGATTTGCGCTCTATCCAAAATTGCATCTGTAAAATCTGCACCGTCTATATTCACATCATTAAATATGGCGCGGAGCAAAAGAGCTTCTTTGAAAACTGCGTCGCTCAAATCTGCCTTAGTCAAGTTTACCTGATCAACCATTGCATTAGTTAAATCTGCTCCGTGGAGATTTGCATTTGTCATCACCGAAGCACTCATGACTGCTCCCCGCAAGTCAGCGTTAGAAAAGTTAGCCAGTTCCATATTGGCGTTAGAAAACTCCGCAGCTTGCAAACTTTCACCCGAAAAATCACGTCTTGACAACTCTGCATTGCTAAATGAAAGCGGATGAGTCCAGTCTACTGCCAGTGCGGGATCAGCCACGCACCATATAAGAATTCCTAGAAGGAACGCCAACCCCTGCCGCAATAACATATTGAGAGCCAATTTGGTGTTTAATCGCTGCATTTAATTACCGCATTTGAATATTAGCAAGACTGGATCATCTTAATTGAGACTTCCAGCCTTGCTACTGGACTTGGGGAACGTGTATTTCCCTAGCTTAATATTTTGTAACCCAAAAAGGGTGGATGCGTAGCCTGTGATAGACATCGCTTTCCACCTTTAGCTAGAGAGCGGCAATATCGGAGCGATCGCACTCAATATATATCGAACTCCTATTTGATTGCGTGAAAAAACTCGCCCTCAACTCGAAAAGGCTGATTCCCTACTCCCTACTCCCTACTCCCTACTCCCTACTCCCTACCTACACAAAGAAGTTCAGAAATCAAATCGGATTGCTATAGAGAGTTTTCTTAAGCAGTAATACTCATGGGCTTATTTACAATTCTTGACTTTCAATGTTTAAAGTAAAGTTTATTGTCTTTTAAATTCAACAGCCCCTATCAACTGTTAGTCTTTTAATTAATGAAAGCAAGGTTTGAGCGTAATTATATGCGTCTCAACTGCTTAACAAAGCTTAAAAGTTGGATAATTAGCGTTAATTTTATAGCGATTAGTTAGTTGTTCAGGAATCTCCAAGAGTTTACATTCACCAAGTACACAATTTCCACAAACCGAACTCCGAAACCCGATGATGAATCATTACTCACTTCAATGGATTGAGGCATGGTGCCAAGAAAATGGCTGGACAGATTTATTTGTTGAGCGACGTAACAACTTCTGGGCTTTCCCTCCGGGTGGGGTAATGCCAGAACCAATTCCAATTGACGTTCTCAGGGTGATTAAAGCTGAGAAAGGATTGACTTTTGAAGAACGATTGTGGTCGATGTCCGCAGTAATTGGCACAATCCTAGCTGTTCTTTTTACCTTTTGGTTCCAGTCGCCGATGCCATTAGTTTTAGCTTTCGCTTTTAACGCCGTTACGGTGGCTCAATTTGAACTTGAAGATGCCTAAATTCTTATTTTGGGCTTTGCTATTAAAAACTGCTTTTGTCTAGTTTCAGCAAAAGCAGTTTTTAATTTCAGAAAAAGAGACGAAATCACGATAAATCGGTTGACCTTTCAGATAATGCGTCATAGCTATTGTGATTTTTTCCGAGTTCCAGGGCATTTTCAAACCGCCACAGTTGATACAACGAACTCATGTATAGGCTTTTGTCGTCTGCCCATAAACCCATGCACCGCTCAAAGGTGCGCTCGAAGACTGATAATTGCTTTGATGGTTGCAAGCCGTTAAGCTCATTCCACCCCTAAAAGGGGATGGGATTTCACGGTCATTTGGTTGACGGTTAACAGTTAACGGCGGCGGGGGCGGCTATCCCGGACACCCCTCTTGTTGGAGTGGGTTTCCCGCCGCATTTGATGAGGTCTTCGGCTTGTTTATTGGCAGCGATCGCACTTGTTACGTTGCGATTTACTGAAATTGGCAATTCTTCCTGCCGTTGCTGATAATAATTTTAGAGTTAATTATTCAAGAGGTCTGATTGTGGTCTTTGCTCAAACGAACCCCCCAAATGTAATAATAACTCGCCTCACATTAGACGAGTATCGGGCTATGGAAGAAACCAACCCAGAACGCCATGAATACCGCAACGGAGAAATTATTACTATGTCGGGAGGTTCTGAAGCCCACAGTGCGATCGCCAGCAACTTATTAATAAACTTGGGGTTTTTGCTAAGAGACACTGATTTTCGTTTGTATAACAGCGACTTGCGAGTTTGGATTCCGGAATATCAGTGTGGTACTTATACCGATTTGATGGTTGTTAATGGCAAACCAGAATTCAATGGCAATCGCAATGATGAAATTCTCAATCCTTCACTCATTGTCGAAGTTCTATCGCCTTCTACCGAAGCCTATGATCGAGGCGAAAAGTTCAGAAAATATCGCTCTGTTGCTAGCTTTTGTGAATATCTGCTTGTGAGCCAAACTGAACCCTACATTGAGCAGTATCACAACGTTGATCGTAATAGTAACGATCGCTGGTTATGGCAAGTTCACTCTGACCTTGAGCGGGGGATCGTTCTACACAGTTTAAACGTAGAAATTCCCCTGACTGAAATCTATCGTCGCATTAATTTTTAAGGATGGCTAACTCTGTTACAATAATATTTTGATTTAATACCCATTAAGCTCATCCCAACCCCAAAAGGAGATGGGATTTCACTAGGGCTATTTCATTCTCATCTAGCCCACCTCAGAATAAATTCTGAGGCTAATAGTAAAAGTCGTCTAAAGACGACTAATAAAGGTTTTTAGTCCACTAAAGTGGACTTGGGCTATAAGAGAGGAACTTTAGTTCTGGGCGGTTTATGTCTAGAACGAAATAGCCCTAAGATTTCACGGTCATTGGGTTGACGGTTAACAGTCATCAGTCAGTAGACGCGATTAATCGCGTCTGTACTTAACGGCGGCGGGGGCGGCTATCCTCAACACCCCTCTTGTTGGAGTGGGTTTTCCGCCGCATTTGATGAAGCCTGTAATTTAGATGGCGTTCAATACTGCGTAGGTTTTGGCTAAAAAATAAAAATGTGTAGGTTGGGGAGCCACTGCCTTGGGCGGGTTTCCCGACTTGAAGCAGGTGGCGTTTGAGGAACGAAACCCAACATTTCCAGGGCTTTGTTGGGTAACACTAAAGTTCAACCCAACCTACATTCAAAACCTACGCAGTATTGAGATGGCGTTTAATTAAAATCAACAAAAAGCAAATTTATTCCATTCATTATTACTGGAATTTTGTTTTCAGGTACATTCAACTGTTGAAAACATTTATCTCTATATTCTTCTCGATCAATGAAATTGTTGATTGCTTTAACTAGGGGCTTTTTCACTTCGTAGGTTTCTTCAGCTTTAGCAATTGCTCGTAAAGGGATTTCATTATTTACGCGCAATATTGCTAAATCAATTAAATCTCTAGATTGTGTGCTTGAATCGTTCCATCTATCGGCGTTAGCCATAAGCTTTGATGTGAATCTATCACCTATACTCAAGCAAGGAATATTAGCCCAATTTGGATAAACAGGGGGGTCTAAGGTAAAACCTCCATTGGCTACAATTTCTACTTTAATATTCGTTTCGTTGACGGCAACAGGAAAACGGATACCATATTGATTTATTGTACTTTCACCTAATCGAATATCTGTTGGACTTTGAAATAATGCGGCAATTCCTTCATCGTACACCAATTTTCTTAAATATCTATAATTTTCAGTTCCGTAGGGGAAGAGAAAATCAATATCTTTACTAAACCTATATTCATCATATTCTAACGCCAAAAGCGTACCACCTGCGAAGTGTGCAGAAGCTTTTTGAAGAACTTCTGGATTAAAAGCATTAAGGATTTTCCGGATTTTATTATGATGTTCTAGGTGAAACATTTCTAAATCTGGCAATATCCAAGAGTTGTATTTTTTGGCTAAATAATGAACAAAATCTTTTTCTGATTTCTGGAAATTATTGAAAGTAGTTTGATGATGCCAATTGCGTTGATACAATTGGATCATTTCTTTCTCAGTCAATTGATAGACATTATTTAGTTGCCAACCAACAGACTCTAGGAACGGCAGGTTTTGCGGATTAGGCATATACATTCAGGAGTGCTGAGTGCTTAGTGCTGAGTAACCCTATAGCGAAACGGGGGGATTGAAGTAAGGACGCATTATTTCTTATTGCACTCTCCACTCAAAATAAATCTTTTTTTCTTTTTCCTGCGATCGCGGGGCTTGTGAGAAATGCGGGTTCTGCCTCCAGCATAGCTGCCTTCTTCAATTGCTTATAATTATGCACACGATAAAATATATGCTTTCTAGCTTGATTACACAAGATGTAAAAGTGAAATTACTTTGTGCTTTCACGTTTGAGTGTTTCGTGCACTCTTAGGACTTACGCAAAAATCGCCCAAAAGCTTAATTTATCGAACCGCCAAGACGCCAAGAACGCCAAGAATTCGTAGAGCGTGCGTAAGTCCTAACTCTGTAGCAGCTTCTGCCTTAACAGTAGCAACTTCCGCTTTCACGTTTAAGTGTTTCGCGTAGTCTGTAGCAGCTTCTGCCTTAACAGTAGCAACTTCCGCTTTCACGTTTAAGTGTTTCGCGCACTCTGTAGCAGCTTCTGCCTTAACAGTAGCAACTTCCGCTTTCACGTTTAAGTGTTTCGCGCACTCTGTAGCAGCTTCTGCCTTAACAGTAGCAACTTCCGCTTTCACGTTTAAGTGTTTCGCGTAGTCTGTAGCAGCTTCTGCCTTAACAGTAGCAACTTCCGCTTTCACGTTTAAGTGTTTCGCGCA
>NZ_JAIVFR010000432.1 GCF_020829685.1 Nostoc sp. CHAB 5715
TTAATAATAAGCTCAAGTTAATTAAAAGGCTTGGATATGGCTTTCGTAACTTTAGCAATTTTAGATTACGCAGCTTATTAAACTGGCATTTTACTATTAATTATCCATAAAAGTAACCGAAGAACCAAAAAATTTAAATGATCACCTGGTTGGTGGCGTAACTTATTTAGAGAAGCTTGCATTTTCAATTTACCTTAGTCGCAGCAGTACAATCCAATAGCCAAATGTTTGGCAATGGAAGCAAGATAAGTAGATCCACAATCTTCTTCAATATGTTGTGCAACAACTTGGTATCTCATTTCACACTCCAGTATCCAATAACATTGGGACAGAACCCAAAAAAATAGCAGGGTTTTGTCCCAATACTGCGTAGGTTTTGAAGATTTGTAGGTTGGGTTGAACATTCGTGTTACCCAACAAAGCCTTGATAATGTTGGGTTACCCTGCGGGAAGCCCTTCTCTTCGAGAGGCAATGCCTTCGGATCTACGTTCCTCAACCCAACCTACTCCAGAGTGATTTTTCAGGCTTAACCGAGCAGTATTGGGTTTTGTCCCTGCGTGGTTAAAATTTTGACCAAGAGCCTAGTTGTACTATTATTCCCTTATATTTGCTACTCGGGACAATAGCCTTTCTAAAAGTTTTTTTCTAGTTGTAATTCGTTTGGATCTCTGTACATTTCGTCCAGATACTCCGACTTGTACAGATACTCCGGCTTGTACAGATACTCCGGCTTGTCCAGGTGCTCCGTCTTGTCCAGGTGCTCCGGCTTGTCCAGGTGCTCCGTCTTGTCCAGGTGCTCCGTCTTGTCCAGGTGCTCCGGCTTGTCCAGTAGTATTAACTATACTCTGACCAGCAGACAAGTTTGCTTCTTCGGTTTCAGTTAGTGAGATAAACATTGGGGATGTTTGAGTGCTTTCCATAGTTAACCTAAATTGCCAATTATCAGTTTTGAACTTTTGACAAAGCTGTTTTCACTTAAGATAACGAGAGCAAGGGCGTACCAAAATTGTTATATTCCATATCTCAACAGAGGAAATATCGGGAATTTTGGTATCTTTACTTTACTTACTCCAAACTAATAGACAGACTTGCTTATTAGTTTGGAGTAAGTAAAAAAAAAAGAGTTTCGCTATCCACAAGTTATTAGAGAGATTGGCTTCTTCTGTTGGTGCTTAATACAGTAAAGAATGTGCTTTCGATGATTTTGGTTATCCCTTAATTGTTGGGATTAAAGTCACGTCATACCAATTCTCTATGAAGAAGCGTCTATAGTGCAAGAAATAAAGAACTAACCGCCAAGTGCGCCAAGTACACCAAGAAATAAGAAATTAAGAGATTTGGCACAGCTTCACAAAGAAACGGTATCACTCCAAAGTAATAGATATAAACGGTAAAAGAGTATATTTACTAACTTTGTCTGTATCGCTACATGGTAAGCGCTCAATAATCCGGGGTAAATCGCTCACTGACAAGCCTCAAATGACGTAAAATCGTTCCCGAAGTGGTTGTCCGCCCCGATTTATTCAGCGGATGCGCTACATGGCTACATGTATTATACGACTGTCGCTAAATAGGTCAAGCAAGTAGTTGTTTAAGAGCAAACATCTTACATAGTTAGTATTTATACAAATTTAATTAAAAATAAGTTCTTATTTATCAAAAAATCGCAGGCGTTAATCTATATCTATTGATAGATTGATATATTGAAAAATATATGCATATCTAAAGGCTTAGTTTTGTTTAAAAAAAATGTATAAGTTAAGCCAATATGCTTGGGTTAGCGCCAAAAACCTTAAACTGCGTAGGTTGGGTTGAGGAACGAAACCCAACATTTCCGGGGTTTTGTTGGGTTGCGCTTTGCTTAACCCAACCTACAATTTTTCTTAACCCAAGCGTATTGTAAGTTAAGCTACTTAGCTATTAATACTGATAAGGTAACGAAAATTCACAGAATTAAACATATAATCAAGCAAATTCAATAACATTTTTTACAGAATTTGTACCTAAAGAGATTCATAAAACTTAAAACTGGGATTCTGCATTTTTGATAAGTATTTTTATGTAAAAAAATCTAGTTTTTTAATTATTTTATATAACAGTAAGTTGCAGGAATATAACTTATTTTAATACAATAACGCCTAAGTTTACTTAATTATTCATCGGAAAAAACAATTGTATTTGGGTGAATACTGGTAGTCTGAAAGTAGAGCTATACAATAGCTTGTCTAATCAAATTCATGGAGAAAAATCATGTCTTTTTTCACTGAACTCACTCAAATTGAAGAAACCAGCCTAGTGGGTGGCAATCGTGGCGGTAATGCCAATGGCGGTCGTGGTGGTCGTGGCGGTCGTGGCGCTCGTGGTGGCGATACCGGAGTCGTTATTGGTGGAGAAAATGCCGGCGACCTTACTAAGAGTGGCAATGGTGATGGCGGTGCTGGCGGTGCTGGCGGTCTTGGCGGTGTTGGCGGCAAGGGTGGCACTGGCGGTGCTGGCGGCAATACTACCGGCGGCATATAGTGTCTAGGAAGCGTGGTCTGAAAGGCTCGAGTGTCAAGCTGGCACAAAAATAGAGCTTTGGTAGCTGAGGTTGATTTATCTTTTGGAGAGCAAAAATGGAAAGCACACTGTTTACTGAACTTACTCAAATTGAAGAAACCAGCCTAGTGGGTGGCAATCGTGGCGGTGATGCCAATGGCGGTCGTGGCGGTCGTGGCGGTCGTGGCGCTCGTGGTGGCGATACCGGAGTCGTTATTGGTGGAAAAAATGCCGGCAACTTTGCTAATAGTGGCAATGGTGCTGGCGGTGCCGGTGGTGCCGGTGGTGCCGGTGGTGCTGGCGGTGCTGGCGGCAAGGGTGGCGATGGCGGCAATAGTGTCTAGGAAGCGTGGTCTGAACGGCTCGAGTGTCAAGCTGGCACAAAAATAGAGCTTTGGTAGCTGAGGTTAATTTATCTTTTGGAGAGCAAAAATGGAAAGCACACTGTTTACTGAACTGACTCAAATTGAAGAAACCAGCCTAGTGGGTGGCAATCGTGGTGGTGATGCCAATGGCGGTCGTGGCGGTCGTGGCGGTCGTGGCGCTCGTGGTGGCGATACCGGAGTCGTTATTGGTGGCGGAAATGCCGGCAATCTTGATGCTAGTGGCAATGGTGCTGGCGGCAAGGGTGGCGTTGGCGCTGCTGGCGGTGCTGGCGGTGCTGGCGGTACTGGCGGCAAGGGTGGTAATGTTGCCTAGAAACCGTGGTCTGAACGGCTCGAGTGTCAAGCTGGCACAAAAATAGAGCTTTGGTAGCTGAGGTTAATTTATCTTTTGGAGAGCAAAAATGGAAAGCACACTGTTTACTGAACTGACTCAAATTGAAGAAACCAGCCTAGTGGGTGGCAATCGTGGCGGTGATGCCAATGGCGGTCGTGGCGGTCGTGGCGGTCGTGGCGGTCGTGGTGGCGATACCGGAGTCGTTATTGGTGACGGCGGAAATGCCGGCAACCTGACTGATAGTGGGAATGGTAAGGGCGGTGCTGGCGGTCTTGGCGCTGCTGGCGGTGCTGGCGGTGCTGGCGGTACTGGCGGCAAGGGTGGTAATGTTGCCTAGAAACCGTGTCTGAACGGCTTCTGTGTCATGACCTCAAAGCAATGATTGAGATGCCTGGGCGTATTGGCTTTAAGAAGTCTCACCGGATGGTGTCCGGCAAGACCTTTCTAGAACCAACTGCCTGGAGGAAGTCCCAGGCTTGGTTAGCTGGTGTCTCAGTAGTCTGGAGCAGGATTTTTCCTAAAGGTTGCCGCTCAACTTTTGTGAGCAATTAACCTGGGAAAAAGTCCTGCTTTTTTCCGAGGGGAAGTTAATATATTAACTCTTTTCTTTGAACTTGGCAAAAACAATAAGTCCTAAAAATTCCTTTAAGGTTTCCCGCAAGGTTTTTTTTAACGTATTGCCCGCACTATAAAAGGTTTGAGAGTCTAAGAGGGTGTTTTAAAAGTCGGACAGGTTGTAAAAAAGCTCTCTCGGTATACGCTGTGAATAGATAGTAGACAGCACCGAGAGAGCAACATGAGTAAAGCATACCCGGATTATTACGATTAGAGATTTTTTTGCAACACAACCATAATTTCTGTATAACAGCAAGATGAGAGGAGAAGCCCCTTTAAAAGCGGTACTAATGCCCACGATCAAGCCGACAATAAAATCGTCATACGTCATATTTTTAGCATTTAGTCGATTGATTCAGTGATACTTTTCGGGTCAACATTTTCTGAAGGATATTATTTAATTAGTTTATGGAACTCGAAGAAAAGCAACAAAAAACTGAGGTAGCTCCAGACTCACCTACTGAGGCGACTTCTTCGCAGCCAGAGGAGATGTTCGCACAAACCGATCCAGGAGTATTGCTCCAAGGGATGCTTGCCCGTCTGAACACACGTATCAAGCCACGCGGTGAGGTGATTATGCCAGCGGTACCGGCATTACTGGACCATTACATGGAGTCATTAGCAACGCTGTTTGAGACGCTTGGCAAAACTTTCTCTGCTGAAGATCTAGAGCAACTAAGTGAGATTCTTGCCGAACAGCTTGAAGAAGGGTTTCGTGCCTCTCCTCACTCAAATGTGGTCGTTCGGTATCAGCCAGAGAAATCACCATCCACAGGCATTGTTTATCATATAGCACCGGCAGTTTCTACGGTTACAGACGAGTATAAGTACTGGGTTGAAACCAGAGAGCCACCTCTGTTCGGGAAATATCCTGATGCGAAGGTCATGAACATCGCCGCTCAGCTCGGTGACCCTGCTAGTGTACCCATTTTAGACGTTGGTGCAGGTACAGGTCGCAATACATTGCCCCTGGCAAGGCTAGGACACGCAGTAGATGTAGTAGAACTTACACCTGAGTTTACCGAGCAAATCCAGGCAGCAGCAACAGCAGAGGGATTGGCGGTCAATATTACCCAAGGGGATATTCTCGACCCACTGGTGCAGATGCGACCTACCTACTATCAGCTGGCTGTTGTGGCAGAGGTGGTTTCTCACTTCCGAACTCTGGAGCAGCTCCGGTTGCTATTGGCTAAAATGTGTGAAGTACTCCGCCCTGGCGGTCTGTTGCTGCTCAACTCATTCTTAACAGTAGATGACTACGAACCAGACCAATTGGCACGGCAGATGTCGCAAGTGAATTGGTCATCCTTCGTGACGAAGTCAGAGTTGGCGGCGGCAATAGATCAATTACCCATCGAAATGTTGTCAGAGGAGTCAGAGCTTGAGTATGAACGCAATCATCTACCATCTGAAGCGTGGCCGCCAACGGGCTGGTTTATTAACTGGGCCAGTGGTCGCGATCTGTTTGGTTTTGACAACGTAAAGCCACCTATGGAATTACGCTGGTTGGTGTTTAAAAGACTTTAAACAGCTAGTTCAGATAGTGAAAACTATCCGCGACATTCACGACGACTCTAGGATTAGAAATCATACTGAGTAACCCTAATCCAAACTTTATTCACCCACTCTAAAGTGACAAATCTCTCTTGCCATCAGCAGTTAGACCACGTTAGGTGGGCTTTTTCTAGTTGCTACTATCCCTCTTCTGTCGCTCTCCGCAGATGAAGAGATGTAACCCTTACCACACAAGACTTTTAGTCTAAAGCAATGATTATATCCATCATATTATAAAATAAAGCCACAAACCCAATCCCAGTCAGAGTTTTAAAAGTTGCCTTTGATTTTTGTTTTCGGAAAGTGACAGAAGAGGGCTATAGCGTTTCCTAAGCAGATGAGGTACACCCAAATGTTTTTTACCAAGGTTAGTAGCTTTGACAATGTACCTCACCAGGTCGGAAGCGCTATAACCCAAGTTGCTAGTTACTCTTATGAGCGATCGCTTTGGGACAGTTAAGCATGGGTAAGTCCTAGTTTATGTCAAATGCCCCACCCACAAGGGGATGTGGCTTGCAACTAGACCACAAGGGTCTGTGGCATACGGGTAATTGACTGTACCCTGTCTCTCCGTCTGACCAGCAGTAGAGAGAAGAAGTTTCTGTTCTC
>NZ_JAIVFR010000433.1 GCF_020829685.1 Nostoc sp. CHAB 5715
CCTTTAGGTCTGGCGGATAATAAATGATTGATTATTTTAACCGCGAATTGTGTGCGTCACTCTGGGCAAGAAGACCATCAAACAGGCGTACTCACACAGGAATTGATTGACGGATATGGGCTACCCCCCCAAAATTCTTTGTGAAGCGATCGCAGACTATCATGCCAGAATCAAATCCCAAGAAAAAGAGCAGTCCCAGGAAGAGACTGCTGAATTAGAAGTGCTATATACAGGCATCTGGCTATTAAAGATGAAGCTTGGAAGCAGCTTTCTCCAGAATAACAGTTCAGACTTGAAAAATTGTTGCCCCAGGAAATATTATCTCTAAAAACAGCCAGAGAATCAGGTTTAATTATTGACTACTATGAGTTAGAAACTGGCTGGTTTCAAATATTTATTGCAGGTGAGGATAAGCCTGTGAGCGTTAGTAAGTCAAGCATAATCACTTGGGTACAAGAACAAGAAAGGCTCAACTGCGTAACTATATAAACCACCACAATCAGCTAACGCCTCAGTTTTCAAAATAATCCCAAAAAAGCATAAATGGAATTGTCAGGAAAAATACCCTCAATTCCTTGCTGCTACTTGATTGAGCTATCTCGTCCGCTTGGAAATGAGAAACATCAAGCTCGTTATTACTTAGGTTCATGCGCGAACCTCAAGAAAAGATTTCAGCAGCATCTACAAGGGTCTGGAGCGGCATTTACTCGTGCTGCGATAAAACGCGGTATCGAATTCAAAATTGTTTACGTATGGAAGACCTCGAGTAAACAAGAAGCCCGTCAGCTTGAAATTCAACTTAAGCGATATAAAAACCATGCACAATTATTAAGGAGAGTGCAAAATGCCAAAACGAATTCGACAAAAACTAGGTAGATACCATTTAAGACGTAGATTACGTGGAAAAGTTTTGTTATCAAAGGTTACAAGCTTTAGTTGCTATCAACATAACCATCAATAAAAAACCTGTACAACTGCAAGGAAATTCATTCGTAATAACAATATTCAACCACCATGTGTTATCACAGTACTCAAGATATCGGGTAGTGAAGAAAAATTTTTCTTGTCAAACAATGGACTGTTTAGTTATAAATATGCCATCGAAAATCACAAATTATTCTCACCAGAAATAGCGTCTGTTGCTAGTTAAAATCAGCTATAATCTGAATCTACTACAGCCTGTCAAATATGGCAGGCTAAAAACGAAAAAGACTTACTTGACTAAGTTTATGAATATAGATGACAGTATTATTAACTTTTGATTTCATATAAAATTTTTGATTGATGATTGCCAGGATTTTATTAATTTTTGCAGTTAAACTGATTCAATTAGCCCTCTAACGAGATAAAATTCGTTTTCGCGCTCCAGTAACATTAATACGCATATTGATAACTTCCTTGCTAGCGTGGTAATATTCAACAGCCTCATCTATTGTCATTCCAGTTTGAACGATATGGAGGGCAGCTTCTTCTGAAATTAAAAGTGCCGGACCTAACCAGTTTGCTTCATCTTCATATTCTTGGTTAAAATTCCGGCATCCGCATTCGTTAAAAACTTCATCTGGCTGGTGTTGAAGGATACCATGACTTATTTCGTGAGAAACATTAGAAGCCTGACGTAGACGGCTGTGAGCGTCATTGTGAACAATTATTCTTTGTATACCATAAAACACTGTTATCGCAGAAAAACTTTTTATGTCTTTTTCTGTAAAATAGCGAACCTCTTCAGAAATTTCATTTTGAAATTCCGACAGTGGAACAATAGGAATTGCTAAATGTTCAGCAAGCTGCCAAGGGCATAAGGGAGCGTGTGGTTTTAGACCAAGCTCTGCTCGAAACTCCCTGGCATAAGCACTTGCCTCCTTCTTAAAGCCACGACGGAACTTCGCCTTACCTGGCATAAGCATTTGCCTCCTGACTAAAACCACAGCATAGTGTCATCTTATTGATCCTTGCGAAGCTTCTCGTAAGCAGCTTTGATGACGGCTTCCATTGCAGATGCAGCTTCTGGCGTTAAATGGGGATCTGCACGCAAATACGCCGTAATTTTAGCAAGTGGTTCGGATTCGGTTGGAGTATCCTGTTCGCGCTTGATGAAGGAGTCTGCGTTCAGCCCAGACCATGCGAGCATTGCTGCCATACTGTCTACATCTGGTCGTCTACCTTGCGCGATCCGAGTCAAGGTGGACGCACTAACACCAGATTTTTCGGCAACTTGTTTCCATGTCATACGCTTAGACAGCCGTTGGCTGTCCAATGCTGCATAAAAAGCTTCAACATCAAACTGTCCTTTTGCCATTTCATCTCCAATTTCACTCTTGCAATTTTAAATCATGTGTGCAATATAATGGATAAAATTTCACAAGTGAAATCAAAAGTCACTTATGCAACAACAATATGACGAACAATATCGTGGTTGAGCAGATTGAACTGGAAGCGTGGGTCAAGCAGCACGGGGCTGTACAACCACCACTTGCAAAACACTACTTAGTGCGGATTGATGACCGAAGTTATAAAGTAGACGACCCCGTGATTACGGGAGGGCAGCTGCTTGATGAAGCAAGCAAGAGGCCTGTGGATGAGTACCTTATCTTCCAAGTGCTAAACAACGGTCAGTTAGAAGAAATCCGCCTTGATGAAACCGTTGAACTCAGAAAGCCTGGTATCGAGCGATTCATTACTTGGCGCAGCGATCGCTCCTTCCGTTTTGTCATCGACGGTCGGCGATTTGAATGGGGAGCGCCAATTATCACAGGGTTAAAGCTGAAGGAACTTGCTGGCGTTGACCTTGCATCCTATGGAGTTTGGCTTGAACTACGTGGTGCAGAAGACCGCCCAATAGCCGATAACGAATTTGTCGATTTACAAGCACCAGGAGTCGAGCGATTCTTCACTGGTAAAAAGACTACAACGGAGGGTTAAGTAATGAGCTTTTTACCCTCAAACGATCGCCAATACCTGGAAAACAGGGGTTTACCTTTTGAAGAAGTGGTAGATGCCAGTCAAAAGGGCGTTATTTTACGCGAATTTCAGTTACCACCTGGCCGTTTTGATACTGAACAGGCAGATATCCTAATTCTATTGCCGAGCGGATACCCGGATGCACCCCCCGATATGTTTTACCTGCTGCCGTGGGTAAAGCTGGTACAGGGTGCAAAATACCCAAAGGCAGCCGATCAACCACACCAATTTAATGGTCAGAAATGGCAGCGATGGTCGAGACATAATAACGAGTGGCGACCTGGTACAGATGGCATATGGACAATGCTCAAACGGATTGAAAATGCTCTGGAGGTGGCTGCTTGAATACTGTAAGCTTGACATTGCAAGAGCAACACTCAAATTACCTGCACGAATTGCTATTAACCATAGATGGTAAAGAGCGAGCGGCCTATGTCTTGTGTGGACAGGCCGTTATCAATGCCGATCCTTGGGATGGGCAGCCGCACCAAAAATTCATTTCTTATGAAGTAATACCAGTGCCAGAGGATGAAATTGTTTCTTTCTCTGCCAAACACATTACCTGGAAAACGGATTCTTTTGTTCGGGCATTGCAAGCGGCACAAGCAAAAAACCTGACACTAGCCATTTTCCACAGTCATCGAGAAGGCTTGAGAGAATTCTCTATTCAGGATGATACTAACGAACCAGACTTGATTCAACTGGCACAAAACCGCAACGGCTCAGATACACAGATTTTGAGTGTTATCCTAATGCCGGATGGAAATTTGATTGGTCGCCTGTGGGTTAGTTCGCAAGAAGTTATCTCCTTGCGGATGATTCGTGTGATTGGGCAGAAAATCCGTTTGCATTATCCAAACCGGGGGCTGGGGGTTTCTCCTCCAGCATTCCAGCGACAGGCTTTAGCTTTTGGGGAGGCCCTCAATCAAGACTTATCGATGTTGCGTGTTGGGGTCATTGGTTGCGGCGGTACAGGAAGTGCGATCGCTATGTTGCTGCCAAAGATGGGTATTCGGAACATTGCACTTTTTGATAAAGACATTGTTGAGGATACAAATTTAAATCGGCTACACGGTGCGCGTCAGCCAGACGCTGATGCTATGAGTCCCAAAGTTGAAGTTGTTGCCAAGTCACTTGTGGAACTTGGACTTGGTGTTCAAGTGAGAACATATCAAGCTTGGATTGGAGAAGCAGACTGCCGCGATTCCCTGAAAGCGTGCGACGTGATTTTTTGTTGCACTGATGATCACACGGGTCGCCTAATGCTGAATAGGTTTGCCTACTACTATGCAACACCTGTATTTGATATGGGTTTAGCAATTGAGGTTTCTCAAGGGGAAACGCCCAATTTTCAGGCTTTGGATGGTCGCGTCACGGTGCTTGTACCTGCGCCAGGACACGCCTGCCTGTTGTGTCGAGAAATTATTAACCCTGTGATTGCACGAGATGAAGCATTGAAACGTAGTAATCCTGATGAGTACGAACGCCGTAAGGCAGAAGCCTACGTCATTGGAGAAGGAAACCCCAGTCCTGCCGTTGTTTTATTTACAACAGAGGTAGCAATTATGGCAATGCAGGAACTTGTCCACCGCCTTCAGGGTTTCCGTGGTGAGGATGGTGCAGCAGCTCACAGAGTTCGCAAATTTCATCTGACGACTGACCGTAAACCAGCAGCAATCCCTAATCCCAATTGCCCAGTTTGCGGGACAGCCGGTGCCCAGTGGTGGGGCAGAGGGGATGTTATGCCTTTTCTCAATCTGGTGGAGTAAGGGATGTTTCTTCGCGGTGTAGTTAGACAGTTATTAATCTGGCTACGTTTTCTTCCCCAGCCAGACTTATCAGCACGGATAGTTCCAACACATCCTGCACCTGAGAATATAAAACCAGGGGAGATTTTAGTCGTTGGTGATGCTGAATATCAGAAATGGGCTTGTTTTCGTTGCCCTGGAGGATGTGGTGAAAATATTTTGCTGTCTTTGAATCAAAAGCGACATCCTTGCTGGGCGATCGCCATTGATTCGTTGGGACGACCAACACTTAATCCTTCTGTTAGGCAGCTTAATGAATGCCACTGCCACTTTTGGGTGCGTCAGGGAGTTGTTGAATGGTGTGCTGATTCAGGACAGAAATAAACCTTATAGTCTCGTTTAGCAGAAAAATCCACTTTTTACTTACTCCTGGGTAAGCAATATTCCCATTGCATGAATTATTTGCGGAGCAACAACTCTATGACGAAGTGTACATGAATTGAGAGGAGAGCGATCGCTCTCCTTACTTTGAGTTAATCACCAGACTGAACGATAAACCGTAAAATTACTACTAACTCTAGTACGGTTTTCACTAATAGTACAATTGTTCTTTTTAATCAAAAAGCATTAAAATACAGTGTAATAAAGTGCTACACACTGACATAGTGTGAGTCAATGTCGGCTGAATTCAAATGAATTTGGTTACTAACGATAGGTAATACGAGTAAGTTTTTCTGGAAGATATATTTGATTCAAATATTGATGATGGTGGCATATGAAAAGAAATTACCATAGCGCTGCGCTATGAATAGCCCAATTCAGTAAAGGTAAAAAAAATAGATGTTTCCGCTTATCACACACTTTGAAGAACTGCTCAAGAACATTCAACCACCCCAAGAACGCCTTGATGCAGCACGCGATTTGCCACCCTTAGTCCGTGAGTACATTGCCAAAAGCAAAGATTTTCCCACTGTCTACCCTCACTCTCGACTTGCAGGCTCATACGCCCAAAAAATGGCAGTAGGTGATGTTAAAGACGTAGATACCCTAATACGTGTCCCTGGTGATCCAAAGGCAAATGAACCAGAGGCTAAACGATTAATTCAAGACATGAAAAAGTTGCTTGATGGCTTGCCAAAAGCTTTGGGCTTTGAGGGATATGCAGAAGCGGAAATAGAAGTAGAGCGGGCACGCCGATCCAATACTTTTCGGTTAAGCTCAAAAACATGTAGATTGGGAGTTGTACCTAAAAACCCACAGCCCAATGCAACTCAAAGAATTTTCGTTGGTCTCAATATTAATAGAATCAGGCGAAGTACTCAAAGC
>NZ_JAIVFR010000434.1 GCF_020829685.1 Nostoc sp. CHAB 5715
TTATATACGCCTTATGTGAATTAAAAACGCCCAAGCTATAGCAAGGGTTTCAGGCTATGGTTTAGCCAAGATGTTTAGCCATGTTAACGTATTTACGCCTTTCCAGACTCCAACTCACATAAGCCGTTATATCGCAGTCAGAACGCGATTTTTCCGGGAAAGTTCGTTGCCACGTTGTATATATTCATCAAAAAGGTGAATAGCCTCAATAACACAGAGGATTAACCATGAAGGTATACAAAAATACCACAAAAAAGATTTTTCTGGCAAGCTGGGTATCAATCAATCAAGCAGAGACTAGTGATCATAAAGTAACCCAGCTAAACCCTTCTATTTCCAAGCCTTACTGGGATATTCTCCAACCCCTACGGCAGCGTTTAGAAAACATTCAAGTCCGCGATCGCCAACTAGCTCACCGCTTGTGCAAGGTGATTCCATCTCAGTGTCCCTTTGAGCGAGATGTCAAATTATTTGGGAAAACCTTGTTTCACATTCCACCCATGTGCAAGCTTAACCCCTTATATGAAGAAGTGGTTGGTTTACGTTTCCGAGCGCTGTGCTATCTAGCCGACGAATGTGGCGAAGATGTATCACAGTACTGCTGAGTAGTGAGGGTATGAGTGAAGAGTGAGGAATTAAAACTCCAAACTCCCTACTCCCCACTCCCTACTCCCCACTTCTAACTATTTTTTTTGCCATTTTTGAATGGCATCCTGAGCATCTTCGTAAGCGCCTGTCTCCTCTGGCACTAAAGCAGCAGTCGCAATTGCGGCATTAAGTTCTCCTTCGGTGGCGCGACGCTTGGCCAGGTCTAAAATTTTCTCACTCCAGTTATAGATCGATTTTTGGGCAATATCGAAGCCTGGTTGACCCGGTGGTACTTTCTTCGCAACTTCGATCGCACGATTGTAGGTAGATGCCTGTCCAGACTTGATTAAGGCATTAGCTGCATCTAAAAGAGTTTTGTTACTTACATACTGCTTACCCTCTAACCGCCACAGGTTAATTGCTGCTTGTGCTTTGGCATAAGGAGCTTCATCTTTGGTAATTAATCGAGCGGCAGCAATAGCGCCAGCATACTGTCTTTGTTTAGCACGTCCCTCTGCTAAATCTAAAATCATTTGGCTCCAAATCTTAATATTCTCCTGAGCTTGTTGGTACAGTGGTTCACCAGGTCGAATTTTCCGGGCTGTTGCGATCGCCATGCTCAAATCGCTAGCCTGAGTTTGTCTGAGCGACATTTTCGCCAGGTCTAATACTGCTTGATTCCGCTTTTTAGACTCGGAACTAGAAGTTATTTGGGCGCTAGATTGGTTTTTAAGTCTAACTGGTAGAGTGCGATCACTCCCAGCAGCATTGGGTGATGTGCTTGATATTTGCTTAATTTTAAAAGTTTCTTGATTACGGAGAAAAACTACGGCGATTAAACCTGCTACGAGCAGGCTACCTCCGCCCCATAAAATAAACTGTTTCCAAAAAGGGATGCTTGACTGATTGGATGGCAATCGAGAAACGTAACCTTTAGAAGAATTGGGGATAAATCTTCCCTTAGGATTCACTCCTAAAGAAGTTTCTGCCATTGGCTGGGAAACTAAGCCAGTAGCTGACTCCTTTCCTTGTTGACCTTTAGATTTTTCGACCTTGTGAGCCTTCACCTGTTGGGAGGAGTTCACAGTCGCTTCTCCCCATCTGCCCCGTTCTGCTGAAGTTTTAGGGTAATCGTCGAGGGGAGGAGCCGCAAGGGCAACAGCAAAGGATTCTTCAGGATAAATCACCGATTCTGCTTGCAAGTCACTTTCTATTGCCAATTTTGGCAAGATTACCTGTTGCCTTGATGGGATAATAGTGGCAGGGTTTTGGACAGGACGCCAGTGGTGGTGACATAATTTTGGCATGATCAGGCTTAGGTAGCTTTCTAAATCTGCCAAGTTGCTGCCATTACCAGAACGCAAAGCTTCTAACAAAGCTGCTGTAAAGAATCCGTGACCTAATTCGCTACTTTCATGGGAAAATTGCTCTGGTTGACAAGAAAGAATTGTCGCAAGTTGTAGTTCTTGGGCTAATTCTATTGTTTCTTCGCCAACGGGAGCATCTGCTTGAGTGCCAAAAGCGCGGTTGATATCGAGTAGTAACAATACATTTAGTTCAGCAAGTTGCAGACTTTGCATTAGCGATCGCAATTCTATGCCAGTCTCTTGCACCAGTTCGGGGTTGCCCTCTGCTGGCATTAAGTAATCTTTGCCCTTGTAGTTGACCCCATAACCGCTAAAAAATAACCACAGATAATCTTCTGGTTGCCAACTTGTCGCTGCCAAATCCTCAAGCAGCAGCAAAATATTCTCTTTAGTCGGATAAGTTGATCTATCCCCAATCGGCGGGGAGGTATCCGTCATTAAGAGACAGTGTTTGGGGAGAAAACCTGCCTCTGTCACCAAAAAATCCTCTAGTGCCTCAGCATCTGCTTGGGCACAACTTAAAGGTTGAAATAACTGATATTGATTGATGCCAATCGCGATCGCCCAGTAATTTGCCATCCCGCTATTTGTCAGTTATTGTTTGCTGGTCTTAAAATTGCGGTTGGCTTTGCCCAAAAAAACAAAGCTAACCTATGTCTTATAGTCTAGGTGATTCTGATCGAATTTTAAGTTAAAATGTAATTTTTATTACGTTTATACACCGGAAAATACCTTTTACCTAATTTCAATAAAAGATTATTACTAAGGAGATAGAAGGTTATGAGCAAGATTTCTGCTCACCTACCATCATCGATCACTCCCTTTTCATTTATTAGCGAAATTGCCAGAAGAATCCGGATAATTCCTTTAGTAGTTTTGCTCATATCTACTGTTCCTGCGTGGTTTTTGATGGAAGCGATCGCGCCTCAGGTTGTGCGAGCTTACACCGCTAGAGTTGATCTAGCTATTGACCGCCTGCCAGATGAAAACTATGAAACCGTTCTCAGGAGAGCGGAAGCGGTTGCTAGAGCATCTGCTCAACGGAGTTTCGACCAAGATATCTTGGTGACAGATGTTTCAATCATTGTAACCGTACAAAATTATGGTGCGATCGTACCAGTTCTGACATTAGAAGTCAGTCGTCCCCAATGGCGATCGCGTCCCGATGCTCAAATTTGGGCGACTTACTTCAAAACGGCGCGATCGCTACTTTTTTTGGAAAATAACCAGGACTTACGCAAACAATAGCCGAAAAGAATGATTTTCAGTAGGGGCAATTCATGTAGACGCAAAGGGGGTTCCCGCAGGGTATTGCCCCTACTTTTGTCGTTAGCATCAGTGGATGGTCTAGAATAGTAAGGTTGTAAGAATTGCGATATCTGCTGACATGGCTGTTCCTAAGAAGAAAACTTCAAAATCAAAACGAGATAAACGTCGAGCTACCTGGAGGCACAAAGCCGTCGTCGAAGCTCAAAAAGCCCTTTCTCTGGGCAAATCAATTTTGACTGGACGTTCTACATTTGTATATCCAGCTGCTGAAGAAGAGGAAGAAGAATCTTAACAATTCAAAACTTGTACTGAGCGTAGCCGAAGTATTCAAAACTTGTACTGAGCTTGTCCTGAGCTTGTCCTGAGCGTAGCCGACTTGTACGCTCGCTGCGTCGAAGTAAGGGCGTAGCCGAAGTATTCAAAATGAAAGACATTTTCAGACGGTTACTGAGCGTAGCCGAAGTACGGGGGTTTAAACCCCGACTGAAACTCACAAGCTCATTAGATCGAAAAAATTGGTAGTGAGTAATTGGGAATATCCATTACCCATTACCTATCATTCATGAGTAACGAGCAAGTAATCAAATAAAGAGTCAAACATCTGGTACTG
This sequence comes from Nostoc sp. CHAB 5715, assembly GCF_020829685.1. Classification (GTDB taxonomy): domain Bacteria; phylum Cyanobacteriota; class Cyanobacteriia; order Cyanobacteriales; family Nostocaceae; genus Nostoc. The sequence continues at coordinate 3,835 of NZ_JAIVFR010000434.1, forward strand.
TTGGCAACTCAGCAAAAAAGCTTGTATACATCTTGAAAAAACTTATTTTTCTCTAACTATGCTAGGAAAATATTTTCAGAAACCAGGGAAGGAAGAGGGCGATGGCGCAGCCAACGCCAAGGGCGATCGCGTCCCTCCTGGTCAACACTTAGCTAAAGGTTTTCCCGTATTAACTTACGGTGAAACTCCCCAAGTCAGCACTGAGGAATGGGAGTTTCGAGTTTGGGGTTTAGCAAAATCTGCTACCTTTAGTTGGTCAGACTTTATGGCGCTACCTCAACATGAATTTACAGCCGACTTCCACTGTGTAACGCGCTGGTCTAAACTGGATGTCAAATGGACTGGCATTAAAGTTACAGATTTCATGAGTCTGATTGAATTAGACCCGAAAGTAGCCCACGTTATGGAACACTGCTATGGCGGCTACACCACCAATATTTCTGTAGAAGATTTTCTGCGCGAAGAAAACTTCTTTGCTTTTAAAGTCTTTGGTGAAGACCTTCCATCTGAACACGGTGGCCCGATGCGGCTAGTTGTACCCCACCTCTACGCTTGGAAAAGTGCTAAGTGGATTAATGGGTTGGAATTTTTAGCTGCTGAAGAACTTGGTTTTTGGGAGCGCAATGGCTACCATCGCCGTGGTGAACCTTGGGCTGAGGAGCGTTACAGTAATGCCTTTGGGATTTAAAAGTTAGGAGTTATTCAATTTAGTTAGAGATAAACAATTTTCAAGGTGATGTTGATAGCAGGTAAATAGTCTTAGAATAGCAGTGGCAAACATCGATAACACGAACAAAGCTGATAGTACTAAAAATTAAGGAAAAAACCATGAGACGTTTTACCTTGTTTACGCTACTGTATCTAGCTGCGGGAGTCTGCTTAACTGCGATCGCACTTAAGTACCCTAACATCACTCCAAACCTTAAAGCCATCCTGCTAATAGAGGCAGGAATGCTATACACTTTCTCTATATTCAGTACCTCCCCGTTTTGGCGTCAAACCTTACTACAAAGCCAAAATAGACTTCGCCAGCAAGCAACATGGAAGAAAAAATTCGTTCCGATCGCACTTTGGCTAGCGATTGGATTAACGGTTTTTTCGTTCATCTTCAATGTAGTAGTGAGTCATAACTGGACAACTGAAGCAATCGCCCAAGCGTCTTTGGGGCTAATAATTATTTTGCCGAGTGCAGAAAATCTTTTCCTCAGAAGCCAAACCCAATCATAAATCAACTGCTCTGTTTGATCGGTAGGCTTTTATTGCCATTTCAAGTTTGAGTTAACTCATATTGTGATAACCGAATAGCACGTTTGTTATTACTCCACAAGGAATTTGCTCAAGCACTAAATATAGTTATTCTGGTCAAAACCAATCTTCAAACTAATGCTCGTAGTCATATAATTCTATTTTCTGGTGAGCTAGATTTGTCCTACGAAAAAATAATAGACTTTAACCCAGAAGTTTCTTGATTAGCGGCAATTTGCCCTGATATGGAGCGTATCGCCATTTTAAATCGAGCCAGAATGAGTTTTGCAATACACTTTTGTTATGGGAAAATGTGTCAAAACTAGCTTTGCCGTGATAGTTGCCAATACCGCTATCTCCCACCCCACCAAATGGTAAGGACGAAAGACCAAACTGCATCACCGTATCGTTGATACAGACTCCACCAGATGAAGTTTCGTGCAAAACTCGATTTTGTAGATTTTTGTTTTGAGAAAATAAGTATAACGCTAAGGGTTTAGATTTAGAGTTAATCAAGGCGATCGCTTCTGCAATGTCAGTATATTCAATGATGGGTAAAATCGGGCCAAAAATTTCTTCCTGCATTACAGAATCTTCTAAGGAGACATTATCAACCACTGTGGGGGCGATATAACGCTCTGAAGGTTGATTTTCTCCACCGATGATAACTTCACCATCTTTGAGAAAGTTAACCAACCTATCAAAGTGTTTTTGACTGATAATTCTGGCATAATCAGGACTGTTTGCTGGATTATCGCCATAAAATTCTTTTACGCATTTTTCCAGCCCATTTATTAAATCTTTTTTGATTGTTTTATTAACTAAAAGGTAGTCGGGGGCGATACAAGTTTGTCCAGCATTAATAAATTTGCCCCAAGTAATTCGTCTGACA
>NZ_JAIVFR010000435.1 GCF_020829685.1 Nostoc sp. CHAB 5715
AAAATCAGAGGCAAAATAGAAACGTAGTGTGAGATTTCTTAATAAAGATATGGCTGCGGCAAGACTTGTGTGTACGCCGTAGTCTTAAGAGGAGAGAAATGAAAGTAAGGTTTTCCATATCCTGTGATACAATCGAATTGTCACCCAATACAATCGCATTGTTAGCCGAAACAATCGCATTGTCAGCCGATACAATCGAATTGTTAGCCGAAACAATCGAATTGTTAGCCGAAACAATCGAATTGTAAGTCGATACAATCGCATTGTAAGTTGATGCGATCGCATCTGCGTAAGTAAATGGACAAAAAGTTAACTCCAACTCCTAGCCTGAATCCCACCATTTGAAGTGGTGATGGCTCAAAGCCAATTACCCAAAAGAACATAGGGGGCCCAAAACCTGGGACGTTTGTATTTGGGATTTTGCAAAAGAGCTAGCTGGGCGCGACGGAGTATTTCAGCTTTAGTTAGGTTTTTGTTGGCTAACTCTTGGTAAAATTGACTCATCAACACAGCAGTAGACTCATCATCCAAGTTCCACAAAGAAGCGATCGTACTGCGTGCTCCTGCCTGAAAAGCGACACCAGCAATTCCTAGTGCAGCTTGTTCGTCCCCGGTAGCTGTTTGACAGGCACTAAGAATAAGCAACTCAATCGCTTCGGGTCTATTTTGCTCTAGTGTTCGCACTAACTCATTTAACTTTTTGACATAAATACGCTCATCCCAAGCGACAATAAATGTCTCCTCAGCCTTGGAGCTAAACTGACCATGAGTTGCAAGATGAACGATAGGGAAAGATAGAGAATTAATCCGATTTTGCAAAGTTTTACTGGTAAATTCTTGATTCAGAAGGATGCTGCTAGGGACTTGAGAGCGGATTTGTTCTAATTCAAGTTTGACGTTGGGTAGTGCAGAAAATCCCGAACTTGCTTCACTCAATCCTGCGGCTATTGCCTTTAATCCCTTCTGTGATGTTTTGGGTTCAATCAGTTGCAGACTGGGGGTGAGTGCAATGTTATACTTCTCAACTAGATACTGTTTGCCATCGTAGAGAGCTGCCATCGGAATATTTCGCAACCAACCATCCAGCACAAATACCAAAGTAGGAGTCTTAGTTTCAGCTAAGGCAGCTTCAGCAGGTTGAATCAGCCATTTGTAAACCTTCTGGGATAAAGATTGAACCTGTCGCAGCGTGTGTGGTTTGGGTAGATTTTCCTGTAGTTGCGCTAAAGTAGTTTCCAATTCTTTTTCAACAACAGGGGTAGTGTAGTGCAACCAACGCTGTTGCGGTAACTCGATGATCACCTCTAGTCGGTCTGGCAAAATAAATGGATAAACAATTGCTGCCGTTGGATCTTTTTTTGGATTACGGATTTGAGCATTCAAACAGTTGTTGCGAAAGAAGTTTTCTAGTTCTGCTATTTGGAGTAATTCAATTGTATTGCTGGCTTTGGCAAGATTTTCTGAACTAAGTTGGGAGTTACCCTGAGATTGCAAAAGTAAATCAACCAACTGTCGATAAACTGGTTCAACTTCCTCTCGAAAGGAAAATTTCACCGCAGAATTGACAGCAACTAAATCACTACGGAGGGCTTGGAGGTTATTAACTGCTTCTGTGTAAGCTGCTACTGCTCCTTTTATATCTCCCTTAGTTTTAAGCAAACGTCCTAGTTGCCATTGCCATTGATAGCCAATGTCTTTAGCATCGATATCTTGAGCGACGAGCAAGGCTTGTTGGGTGAGGTTTTGGGCATCAGACCACTGTTGAGTTTGTTCGTAGACTTGCCCTAAAACACCAATAGCATAGGATTCTGTGCGTCTATCTTGCAAACTTTTTGCTTGCTCAATCGCAGTTGCCAGTAATTGAGCAATGTCCAACCATGAGGGACTGTCTGCGGCAATTTTTTTTCGGAATTGCATTAGACTTTGGGCAAAGTTAATGCGGGCAGAAATTGCTGTCCGACTAAGGGGTAAGTCGTTAAGCTGAGTTTTCATTTGAGAGGACAATGTTTGGAAAGCTGACAATTGCTCAGTTTTCAGCAGTAGTCTTAGTTGATTGGCTTGAGCTTGGATGCGCGTAGTGGGTGAGGTTGCAGTTTTGATAGTTTGTTGATAATATTTTATAGCTGTTTGCGTGTCTTGCTGAACACGGGCTGTATTACCCAGACTGAGGAGAATATCAGCGATCGCTTCTTGATTTGGCAACGATGAAGCTACTTCTAAACTTTGCTGCAATATCTGCCGAGATGTTTCTAAATCACCTGTAACTTGCACGACATTGCCAAGACTATGCAGGGCTGCGACTTTAACAGGTGAGTTGGGTTGACTTTGGAGAATCTGGGTACTTTCTCTTAACGTCTTCTCAGCTTGCCGATAAAACCCTAGAGCTTGCAAAGCTTGCGCTTGGTTAATCCGATTTTGAATAACCGCCCTTTCATGGCCGATTTTGGTATAAATGTCAAGTGATACTCGCCAAGTATCCAGGGCATCTTCAGCTTTGCTTTGAGCCAATTGCAGGCGACCTTTGATATCTAGGACTTGGGCGAGAATTTGCGAGGAGTCTTTGCTATTTATATTTTGAGCAGTTTGTAATAAGTTGAGACTTTGAGCGATCGCAGTTTCTGCCTCTGACCACTGTCCCAATTGCTGATAAGCTAATGAGAGATTAGCTAGTGCGATCGTAAGTCTTTGTTCATCGCCATTAGCTTTGAATGCAGAGATAGCCTGTTGCCAAGAAGTAGCAGCTTCAGCAAACCGTTCGGCTTCATAAAATTTACTGCCCTGTTCCAGCAAACTTTGGGCATCGGGCAACCTTTGAACAATCGAGTTTTCCGCAGTTACATGTGCGAAAGTGGGGGGCAATAACCCCGCGCCTAAAAACATAGCCAAAAGCAGCAGTACACTTAAAAAGCGTTTGATTTTGCGTAATCTAGATTTTTTTGTCGCCATGTTTTTGCCCTCACTTGCACCGCGTTTTTACTAAAAATAGATAGTATAAGTTGCTCAACCTCCCTGACGTTGATTAAACACACGGCAATCGGCTGTCCTCTGCCAGGAAGAATGAGGCGTGACAATGGGTGCACTAGTGAGAATTACATCGCCATTAGCAGCAGTTACCCAACCAGTAGCTTCTACTATGCGAGTTGGTGTTGGATTAATGGGATTTGTGGAAACTGCTGGAGTAGAGGGTTTACCTACTTCTGGGTTGAGAGTCACCAAATCTACCTGCACTGCGTCAGCGCTGAGGGCTTCACCCGGATTAGGTGGTAAGCCACCGCGTCCAGTGATTGTAAAACTGCTCTTAGCTACAGCGCTACCTGCGGTACAAGTCTGTGCTACTTGGGTATCAACTGGTACAGTTGGTAAGTTGACTAAGCCACTGTTAGGGTCAATATCCGGCGTGTTAATTTCTACTACACCGTCTACGCCAAACTCAGAACTAGCGGTAATATCACTCAGAGAAGTTGGGTTAGAGCGGGGCTGGATACCAAAGATGCCTTGAGATGTGATTTGGATATTACCCCCATTGCCCTCAAAGGCATTGGCAAGGATATCACTGTTTTCTGAAGGAACCGCGACAATGAAGCCGCTATTTATATTGATATTGCCGCCATTGCCATTATTGCCAGCTTCAGCAGATATCTTACTAGCACCGCGCAAAAGCAATAAGTCCTGGGCCTGCAGTGTAATATTGCCCCCTTCACCGCTTTCAGTGGCTGCGGACAGGAATGCTTGACCATCAAGGGTTATAGAGTCTGCTTGTTGAATCAGTAAGTTACCTGCGTTTCCTTGACCTTGGCTATTGACTGCTACGCCAGCACCCTCTGTGATAGTTAGTTTATTTGGGTTAATGGAGATTGTACCACCGTCTCCTGTAGAGTTGATATCAGTGTTAGCGAATAGTCCACTAGCAGGGCCTTCATTTCTGACTCTTTCTGGGCCATACAAGGCAAATCGCTCATAGAAAGTGCGATCGCTACCAGAGATAGTCACGCTGTCAGTAGTATTGATAGTGATATTACCTGCCCTGCCACTACCGCCAGTAGTAGTAAGTACTTGTCCACCGCCAGTAGCCTCAAAGGTATTAGCCTTAATGGTAATGTTACCCGCATCACTAGCGTTGAGAGTTTGAGCGTTCACAACTGCCCCATCTGCGACACGAAAAGCACCTGTATTAACTGTAATCTCTCCGCTCTGACCCTGCGCCCCTGGCTCAGTACTAGTTAACAGCCCTCTAGAAAAACCATTAGAACTAATCCCAGAGACAATTACAAAATCATCAGCTTTAATCTGAATTCAGCCCAACTGTTCCTACTCCGGCTAATCCTCCGAGTTCGATTCGACCATCACCAGCCCGTAATAACCCATAATCTATTAATATTCCGCCAGTTTCGACTAGACTTGGCGAGACTTTGCCTCCCACTAGTAACAAGCTTTGACCATCAGGAACTGACAGAACTGCTTGACTTTCGATGGAATTAACTGGTTGAGATGTAATTTGATTGAATAAAAAAGCTGAAGGATTGACTCTCAGCAACGGTGGAGAATTTGGGTTGGAAGCACTGAAAAAACCTTGATTGTCAAATTGCAGTGCATTAGCTGTTGTCGCAACAAAAGAACCACCAATATTTAATTGAGCATTTTGACCAAATACAATTCCATTGGGATTAATCAGAAACAGGTTAGCTGTACCATTAGCACGAATTAACCCATCAATATCGGAAACTAACCCACCCGTTACCCGACTAATGATATTTTGAATATCCGCAGCATTATTAAAGAAAGCAGTGCCGCCAGGTAGAACAGTAAACTCTTGAAAACTGTGGAACAAGTTCCTTCCAGCTTGGGTTCCCCCTTCAATGGTACTGATGTTATTCTGTGTTGTAACACTCGAATTATTGGGTAGAGTGCTATCGGGGGTAATTTGAGCAAAAGCGCAATTAGAAGAGAAAGCGAATGTCTGCAATACAGCTTCGCCGATCGCACTACCCATCACAAACCAACTTCCCAGTGCGAATTTCCAGCACCAACGCGGCCTGCATCGCGTCATTTTAAACATTGCACCCCTTAAATAACCAGCAAGGTAAACTACACCCATTTATAAGGATAGATAGAAAATCCACGGTAGGATTGCGAGAAATAATTACGAATAGTTACAATGCGATCGCTCACAAGTCTGCAATCAACCTTGCCTTCCTCAGAAAGAATTGCATCACAGTCTCTTCTCTAGAAATAATATCGACTGTACCCTCCATTCCCAATTGCAACGCACACAGGTGTTTGTCCCTACCTAGAGAAAGGCTTTCTGGCTCAATTGTTACCTCATAGAACCCACCAACGGCTGCCATCTTTTGGCTAGCAGATTTTGTGGCGGTGGCATTAGCAGCATTCCCTTGAGGTGCGATTGCATCCGGGGAAATCGTCTTAACCTTGCCTTTGAGAGTACCATAATCTGGATAAGGACAAGCAGAAACCCGCATTTGTACCTTTTGACCTTGTTTCAACTTATTTTTATCCTGAAGTGCTACTGCTGCCTTAATCTCCAAGGAAGCATCAGTGGGGACAATTTGGGCAATTTCCTCTCCAGCAGGCACTGTTTGACCGGAGTTTCGCAGGTTTAATTTAGAAATAATTCCGTCTGCTGTGGCAGTAATTCTAGTCTGGCTGAGGTCAATATTTACTTGTTGGAGTTCGCGGGTGTCGCTCTCTAGCTGTTTTTGGATTTCAATTCGTTGTTGGATTAAAGCTTGGCGTTCTTTGTCTAAAGTAGCAATGTTGGCTTGACCCGTAGCTTTTTCTTGGGCAATGCGTTGAGAAGCGATCGCTACTTGTGCATTACTGGGATTGAGGGCAGTTTGGACATTTTGCAATTTGGCTTTAGCTGCTAATAGTGCTTGTTCTTGCTGGCGAACAGCTAGTTGTGCTTCCTCAAATTGATCTCAGCCAGACTAGAAT
>NZ_JAIVFR010000436.1 GCF_020829685.1 Nostoc sp. CHAB 5715
AGTTTCGTTGGTAATGGATTTAATATGGGAAATATCCCCTCAGGTTCTAGGGAATTGAGGAGATATTCAAAAAGTTAACCAGTTTGCTGAGTTATCTCAACAGAAAGAGAGCAATCTGTCTTTTGCTTGCCAAGGTTTGAGTCAGATTTCTCCTTTCACTGTCACTCAGAGAAAGGTTAGTCAGGTCTGAAAGCATCAACTGTTAAAGTACCTGTGTAGGTTCCCGCCTTTCCAGCAGCATCTAATGTGACATCCAAAACAATGTCCTTTGCAGTAGCAGCAGTTAAGCCTTCAGCAGTTATTGAGGCGGTACTAGGATCAGTACCACTAATATCAACTGTAAGATTATTAGTGCCGCTTACAAAAGTACCAGGTGTAATCTCTACTTCATAAGTTCCTGTGGGACTGTTAGACCAAACGATGTAGGCATCGTTAATGGTTTTTTCTACAGGTGCTGAGGCCACTGAAAAGGGGGATACAGTATCAAGAGTACTACCAGTAGATTTATCACTGCCTGTGGAAGAGGGGGGAGTAGTACTATTATTTGAAGTTAATGTTGCTCCTGCACCAACTAACTCAGCTGGAGTAATGACTACATCAGCAGTTGTGATAGTTCTCAAAAAGAGAATCTCTGGGACAGTGACATTGACGTTGATGGTCTCTGTTTCAGTGCTTGGAGCAATCTGAGCGTTAGCAGGGGCAGAAAGAATCACACCACTCAGAATAGCAGTACCAAAAGCAGCAAGAGCTAAAAATTTGTTCTTCATATTGGAAAACATCTTCCTATTTTTTGTGTTGACCGTTAGCAAATCTCGTGGACTCGATAGTTTGTCTACAAATGGCTGAAATTTTAGTGAAACTGCAACCAGTTAAATTTGGCTTATTCTTATATCGACTTTGTTTTGAACAATCACCTCCTGTTTAAAGCACGTACAATTCTGTACCATTAGTCCCGTTGTTGGCGGTGAAGAACAGCTGTGTACCAACGACAGTCAGCCTGTCGGGGTTAGCATTTCCTGTAGGGTTAATGTTGCTAACCTTGCGAGTATTGGCAGTTGTGCCGTCGCTGAACCACACCTCCCTGTTGCTGCCATTAGAAGCCGCAAAAGCCAGGGTGCCATTTAAATTAACTAGACTAGTGGGAATACTGTTATTAGGCTGGCTGCTTGCATTTGTGCCAGTCCAAATATCTTTTACTAATACTGTGTTAGCATCTGTGCCATCGGTTCGCCACAATTCTAGACCAGTTACTGGGTCATTGCCAACAAAGTAGAGAATATTACCAACAGCAGTTAGAGAGAAAGACCCTAAACCAACATTAGGTGCTTGTCCATTAGTTCTGATGTTGACGGTTCCGCCAGATGTTCCATCACTCTTCCACAGTTCCAAGTTAAAGTCATTATCGCTATCTGTCACAAAGTACAAAGTGTTACCAACGGCTGTTAGATATGTCGGCGCGAACCCATTGTTACCAGGTGTAATATCTTTCAATAAGCTAGCTGTTGTGCCATTTTGATACTTCCACACCTCAAACCCGCTTGTACCATTGCTGGCAGTGAAATAGAGCGTACTATCAACCACTCTAAAGCGTGTAGGATATGATTTAGTAGTTTCTCCCACACTAATAACCTGCGTACCAGCAACAGTGCCATCAGTTGACCAAAGCTCACTGTTATTTTTGGCTGTGAAAAAGAGCTTGCTGTTAAAAGCAGTGAAAGTGGGTGATTGAGAACTACTGAAACCAGGGTTAATATCTACTAAACTGACGCTTGTACTGTTATAAACCCACAGTTTTCTGGTACTGCTGCTATCAACTGCTGTAAAGAAAAGTTTGTTACCAACGACAGTGAGATTACTTGGATTAGAACTGCCAGTATTCAGATTAATATCACTAATTCTAGTTACAGACGCGCCATTGTACTCCCAGAGTTCTGTACCAAACGTGCTGTTAGTAGCTGTGAAGTATAACTTGTTATTGAAAACAATCAGATCATCAGGATTGAAACCACTAGCATTAGTAATGCGGGTGTTTGTAGTTCCATCACTTTTCCACAGTTGAATACCCGTAGTACCATCATTGGCAGTAAAGTACAAAGCGTTATTCCAAGTAGTCAAGTTATCAGGTTCAGAACTACCAGACCCAAGATTTATTTCTAGTTGTTGGGCTTGTGGCTCTACCGTTATGTCCAAGTTGTAAAAAGTTTCGGCTGAACCAGAGGGATAGATGCGAATGTAGTATGTACCTGCACTCAGAGGTAGATTGGTGATGGTTTCATTAGTACTCCCCGTTTGGTTAGTGGTCGGTACTTGTGTACCATTGCTCCTAAATAGTTGGACATCTGCATTGTCATTTAAGCCAGAAAGGCTGAGATTAAAAGAACTGCTGGTATTAAGATTGAACTTATAGTAATCATTAAAATCTATGCTGCCCACAAACTCACTGCCGGAAACAGAACCATTTAAAGTACCTAAATCCAGGGCTGCTCCTTGACTGTTACCAGCTTGGTCTAGGCCTATGGTTTGGGCAACTACACTTAGAGTATAGTTAGCTGCTGTTGTACCAGTACCACGAGTTACCAGGATGTTATAAGTACCAGGATTTAAGCTGCGGCGAATTGCATCTAGGGTTGTTCCTAACTGGGTGGTAGTTGGAACAATAGCACTACCATTTTGGTCTTGCAGTGTTAAATTAGCATCTGCTGAGAGTGATGTGAACCCGATATCAACTAAGGCAGTTGAGTTGAGAGTGAACTTGTAATAGTCTTGAGTATCAATAGTGTTGACTAAATCTGAGACAGTGGCAGGAAGACTGACAAGAGTGGCATTTCCTACAGTGTTTCCTCCTTGGTCTGGGGCATCTGCGGTAAAATTAACCTGCAAATTATAGTTAGTCGAGCTTGCACTTGCATAGACTTGGATATAGTAACTACCTGCGGCAAGAGAACGATTAATAGAATCTTGGTTTATACCTGTTTGAGTACTACTACTGGCAGGTTGAAGAGACTGTCCAGAGCTATTCAATAACTGTATATCAGCATTACCACTTGAAGGATTGAGGTTAATACCAATAGTGCCATTATTATTTAAAGTGAATTTGTAGTAGTCGCTAGCATCTGTAACAAAGCCGCTACTTGCAACAAAATCAGTTCCACTGTAGCTGCCGACATTGACAGCTGCACTAATATCTCTGTTAGTGTTTGCCAGTGCAGTTGTATTGTCAGAGATGCCACTATCTAGAATGGCTTCGGCTGACAGAGTGAGATTATAAGTTGTGCCAACTGCCGGAGTGACTAAATAAATCCGGGCATAGTAAGTGTTGGAAGGTTGGTTATTGAGGGTAAAACGTATATTTTCTGAGGCATTACCAGACAAGTTAGGAGCAGTAATAGTTGCACCATTACTATCTGTCAAGATTAAATTGGCATTACTATTTGCCGCTAATCCATCTAAACTCAAGGTAACGATACTAGAACTACTAAGAGTAAATTTGTAATAATCGTTCCTATCAAGACTGCTAAGAGAATCTTGAAATATATTGGCTGCGCTAGTGAGAGAGCCACCAATATAAGATGCAGAGCAGTACCATCTCTCTGTAAACTATCTCAGAGGAGATGTGGGTCCTCATCTGTGGCGAAAGCTTTCAGAGGCGTTAGGGGAAGAGGTAACAAAGAGTAATTTTAAAGGAGCGCTGGAGAGAGCCTGGGAAAGGCAATTACCTCCACCACATATTCATAGCAATGTCAAGCAGCCAAAATCCCCGTTAGCAGAGCTACCGTTTCCAGACGGTTCAGTTCCTCTGGGTTCTCCTTTTTATGTGGAGCGAGATGGTCTAGAGTCTGTTTGTTACGAGACAGTTGTCAAACCCGCTTCCCTAATTCGGATTAAAGCACCGAAGCTGATGGGCAAAACTTCATTGCTTACCAGGATTCTGGCTCATGCCCAATCCCAGAATTATCAAACGGTATATTTGGATTTAAGTAGTGTAGAGCGAGCAATTTTAACGGATTTGGACAAGTTCGTGCGTTGGTTGTGTTTAATGGTTAGTCGGAAGTTAAAGTTAGAAAATCGGTTAAAAGATTATTGGGATACAGAAATTTTAGGGAGCAATGATAACTGCACAGTGTACTTTGAGGAGTATTTATTGCCAGAAATAGATTGTCCTTTGGTATTAGGATTAGATGAAGTGGATCGGATTTTTCCTTATAACCAAGTGATTGAAGACTTTTTCGGGATGCTGCGAAGCTGGCATGAGAAAGGGAAAATTTCTGAGCAATGGAAACAACTAAGGCTGGTGATGGCACATTCTACCGAAGTTTATATTCCCTTAGACATGAACCAATCTCCCTTTAATGCGGGGCTACCAGTGCCGTTGCTGGAATTTGACCACAAGCAGGTGATAGATTTGGCTCACCTTCATGAACTGAATTGGAATGATACTCAGGTAAAGGAACTAATGAATATAGTGGGAGGACATCCTTATCTGCTACGGTTAGCAATGTACGAAGTTTACACTGCAAAGGCAACGCTAAAGCAGCTATTACAAGATGCTTCCACAGAAGCGGGAATTTACAGCAACCATCTGCGATCGTACTTAGAGATGCTGCACTCGGAAGAAGCTCAAGGTTTAAAAGAAGCGTTAAAAAAGGTGGTCACTTCACTTGAACCAGTGGAATTAGATTCAATGCAGATTTATAAGTTGCATAGTATGGGATTAGTGCACCAACAGGACAATCAGGTAATGCCTATGTGCAATTTGTACAGTGAGTATTTCCGCAGAGTCTTGTAAGTAGCCATGCGTCATCTAGAAATAAATTTTCCGTTGTTTGACAATCTGCCACAACAACTTGAACATTTCGGCACTGAATTGCTTAAGCAGAAGCTATCTTCAAGCAAAAGCTGCTTATGTTTTTCGTTGTAGATAGCGGTCAAAGTAGAATCCGAATTAATAAAAAGGGAAGAAAAAATTCCAAAACGAAGCGACACGGGTTTATCGGTAAATGGGTTGAGCCAAAGTTGTTAACAATTTATGTTGTTGATGAACAAAGTAAAAAAGTAAATAGGGGTTGCTGAAAAAGAAAGAAAAGCCGACACTCTGAGATTATCAGACCAAAGAAATATATTCAGGTGCAAGAACAGAGGATAAAATATCCCAAAATACTTGCATCTGCGTGACTAGCACTCGCTGTGTGCTTATTAGTAAACATGTACCAAAAAATGGTAAAGAAGATGTTAGAGGCTGCATCTTCAATTGATACTGAAAAAAAAACAGACTCGGCAGAAGAAGAAGAGATAAGTGAGCTAAAAAATCTGGGAAAATTAATATTAGATGCGACTTGTGCGCCAGGAGATATCAGCTATCCAACAGATTTAGAGCTATTAAATCAAGCATATTACAGACAGAACGAATAATAGACCTTCTTTATGAACAGATAAAAGGTACACTAGAGAAAAAACCGAGGATTTATCGAGAAATAGCGAGAAAAGACTACTTAGAAGTAGCTAAAAAGCGTCGTGTATCCCCAAAAGATAGAAGAAAAGCGATAAAAAAGCAACTTCAATATATTAAAAGAAATTTATCTTATATTGACCAGCTAATTAGATCCGGAGCAACTTTAGAAAAATTAACTAATAGACAACATAAGATGTTGCTTGTAGTGGCAGAAGTCTATCGTCAACAACTATGGTTGTATGAAAATAAAAAACAGAGTATTGATGACCGAATCGTTAGTTTAAGCCAACCACATATCCGTCCAATTGTCCGTGGAAAAGCCGGGAAAGCCGTGGAATTTGGGGCAAAATTATCAGCTAGTTATTTTGATGGATATGTATTTTTAGACCATATTAGTTGGGATAATTTTAATGAATCAGCGAACCTAAAGTCACAAGTAGAAGCATATAAAAATTATACTGGCTATTATCCAGAATCGGTTCATGTAGATAAAATTTATCG
>NZ_JAIVFR010000437.1 GCF_020829685.1 Nostoc sp. CHAB 5715
ACCCAAGCATCACTTTCAGGTCGGCTAGCTACAGCTTGGTGTATAATTTTGCCAAATTGAGGGTTAAAAGTGAAACGCAGTTTATGAATTCTGGGCAATGACCAAATTTGAACAAATCGCAATCAACTAAAATCCCTATTAACCCAAGTTGCTAGTTATGCGGGAGTGCGATCGCACGCGACCACTTAAGCAATAAAATCCCCTCCAGTCAGAAAATTCGGAGGGGCATATGTTAAATGAAACAATTGCGATCTATGCTATCATCGATGACCTACTGAAAGCTATTGGACACCGAGAAGATCTTCGTAGAGAGATGAGTGATGCAGCAAATTTTCACTACGGTACTCGTTGCCGCGATGTTTTTCAATGGTAATCACAGTCAAGCTTGTGACTATATGAAAGACCATAAGCTGATGCCAAGAATGTTAGAAAAATCACGATTTAATCGGAGATTACATAATTTATTGTCGGGTTTCCACAACTGACCAGTCCTGTGAGCGGCAAGAACGGGACTTACTAGAGTATGCTGCCGTTTGTGGCTTTGAAGTGGTTGGTGTTTGAAAAGAAACAGTTTCTGGAACTAAACATGACCGCACTGAACGTTCCAAAGTCACGGCTTTATAGCGTTTCCTAGCCTAGTGAGGTACAGTAGCAGCAATGGGTAAACCAATTACGAATATCATTTAAAGAGACTTTCTCAAAAGCTGCTTCAATAGCTTGTGCTAAATCTGGATAGTTTCGGGCACCGAGAGAACGTAATATACTCTTAATCTTTGACCAACAGTTTTCAATTGGAGAAAAATCAGGAGAATATGGTGGTAAATAAATTAATTTTGCTCCTGCCATTTCAATTAAGTTTTTAATTTCTTTGCCTAGATGAATGGAGCAATTGTCCATTACAACACAAGCCCCTTCCCAGAGATTTGCAACTAAATATTGAGAAATAAAAGCTTCAAATGTCAGCCCGTCAGTTGCACCTAAAAGGCTATATTTGCTAATCACACCCTTCAGTCCAATTGCACCAATTACGGAGACATTTTTGCGCTTGTTTTGAGGGCGAGTTCCATGCGCTATGAGTGCCTTTAGTGGCACGAGCTAATCGTCTTATTAAAGATAGATTTACACCAGCTTGGTCAATAAATATAAGGTTTTCAGGAGATATAGCTTGCATTTATAACCAAAATTTTACTCTGAGGGATTGAACCCTTTCAGTTTCTTTTTCATCTGCATGTAATGTTTTTTTTCCCCGTGAATTCCATTCGATTTAACATTCTATCTACTGTTGAGCGACCAATCAAAACTCCTGTTTTTTCTAACAACATAACACGAATCTCTGCTAATGTAGCATCATTATTTGCTTCTACAATTTCTTGAAGAATATTCAATTGCTGCTCGTTTAACTTTGGTGGAGTTTGTTGTATCCTAATTTTCGGGGCTAGACTTCCTGTTTCTCGATATTGTTTGAGTAATTTTTCCACAAAACTCAAAGCTACTTTAAATCTTTCTGCAAGCTGACGTTGCGATATTCCCCCTTCTAAGTACGTATCAACTATCTTCTGACGTAAATCAAGCGAGTATGCTTTCATTGCTACTTTTCTGAGATGCACTACATTAAATTTAGATATTGTACCTCATTTGACTAGGAAACGCTATATAGCTGACTGAGAAATAACCTAAAAAAGCAAGTTCTCTTAAAGAAAGGCAGGTAGTAAAAGTGAAAATTACCGCCCTGAAGGATGATGGAAGTATTAAAAGTGTGAAATCAATTGGGTAATTTGCTCTATTTACATTTGTGTTATTTCTTACTTAAAATAAAATGTGGAAAAACCGAAACAGCGATCACACTCCTTGCCCTTTTTCACCCATTTGTCCCCTAACCCACTCCCTGATTGCTTGTCGGAAAACTCGTCTTCCTGCCATACGGTATCTTTCAATTAGTGATGGAATTTCTTGAATATTCAGATTAGAAAACACTAAACTTGTTTCTCTTTCAAGATATTCCTCACCTTGCAACTGGTAAATTTTGATTTCTCCAGAGTCATAAGACCAAATTTCAGGTACGCCTAACCGTGCATAGATGGGAAAGCGATCTAAAGATTTACTGGTAACATCAATTTCTAAAGCTAAATCTGGAGGTGGGTCTTGATTTAAATCAAACTTGAGTTTACCTCGAATTAAGGCTTCATTTTGGAAATAAAAACAATTATCAGATTCTATCCCAGCCTTTTTTAGTTCTCGTTTCCAGGTAGTTGAGCCGTAACATTCATAATCTAGCTCCAAAACTTCAGATGTATCTTTGATGATGTCACCAATTATTTCTTTGTAATATTCATGTTCTGGTAATGGTGTCATAATCTCTAACGTGCCATCATGATAAGCTACCCTGACTGCACGGCTTTCACCTAAGTCTATTAATAAATTCTCAAATTGTTGCCAACTGATATTGTAGAGAACCACTCGATCAGCGCGAGGTTCAGTTAATACCATAATTCCTCGCAGAATCAGTAACCAATAATAAGCATGGTATAAATTTCATAATTCGCAATTGATGACTGAACAACATCAAAATTTATCCTACTCTATTTTATCAATGATGATTGATGAATATTTCCAAACCCTCACCACCTTCCCCCCACATCAATTTCAACACCAAACGATTGCCAAAATCCTTAAACGTCAAGACATCCTCCTCCGCGCACCAACAGGGTCAGGAAAAACGGAAACAGCGAAGATCGTCACTACATCTTCGGGCTGGCAATTGTGGGAATAATCGGACTGATTCACGATGTTTGCAATGATTTGGCGATCGCGTGTGGTTAACGGATCTTTTGTTGGCGTAGGGGCTGAAAGTTGTGTCATCATTAGAAATACCTCTTGTTTGGGGTAAAAAGGCGATCGCTACGATTGATAGAGAATCGGTAAAAAAGTGACAAAAAAGGCTACAAAAAATAGTCGCCTTTAATCAGCACCGAATTTCAAAAGAACAAGCTCAAAAATCACCTATCAAAACTGAGAAAAATCAGGAATTCTCATTCGATAAAGATGATAATTCCGAGCTAGGAGACTAGGGGAGTTTGGGGAGGTGTGGGAGGTGTGGGGAGTGTGGGGAGTAACTAATTATTTCGATGAGTAATCATTTTGATTAACCACAACTCAAGAAATTGAAATTCTCAAATTAATTGCCAGTGGCTACTCCAATAAGGAAATCGCTAATCAACTATTCATCAGTATTAGCACAGTCAAGTCCCACACTGGCAACCTTTTTCTCAAGTTGGGAGCTAGAGATCGTGTCAATGCCATTATTAAAGCTCAAAGTCTTGGCTATCTAGAACCTTTGGCCCAAGACTGGAGAGCTACCGGTTGATTAATTTTTCTTGTTTTTTTGCATTTGAATTAAACAATATCCTTTCAAACGGTTTTCATCTTGACAAGCAGCCAGAGTTTGCTGATTATCAAGAAAGAGCTTATAAGTTTGCTTACCTTCGCTGGATTTTACCCACTGTAAAATCTTCAAGTCGTTGTTTGACAAGATGACTGATAGACATCTCCGAAAACTGCCCAAGTATCTCTGTGACTAACTTATAGGGTGCGATCGCCAGTGAGAGCAATCAGCTAGTTTCGACGAGAGAATAGGAGTTTGAGATGTTTGTTGTTAATAATCCGACAAAAAACGTGGCTATGTGCATTCATTTTCTCTCAGGTAAACGCGTATATTTCTGCTGGTAATACAAGTGCCCCAATTCCTAATCTTACTACTCCACAAATTGTCAAAATTACTTGTTCATACTTTTTAGGATTTAACCGAAATCTTTCTTGAACAACTCGAAAGATTTTTACAGAACGAATTCGGTGTTCAACAAATACTCGGTTGGATGAAAACTCCTTGTTCTCTTTTTTCTGTTCAATTGTTAACTTTCCATTTCTTGGCGTTTAAGAAAGTGTGTCAATTAAATCTTCTCCAAGATCTCCTAAATCTCCCTTAAATTTTTGTTTTGGGTCAAAGTTATCGCGGTTTTCTCGGCAACATTGTTATATCGCTTTTTGGTCCAGGTTCGCCAGCTACAACATCAACGATATCCTTGACATCTGGCAAGATAATTATCTGACTTTTAAATGCAGCGCATAATCGAACGCACTCAAGTACCCAACAGCTACCAGCCCACATTCCGCAGATATGAAAGCGGAATGTGGGCCGAACTCAGAGGCAGGGGCGGTTGCTGGTGTATTGTTACTTATGTTGGTGAGTTCAGTTGTACTGTGAGAACTTGGAATAGAGAACTAACGGTTGGGGTGCAATACCTAAAGTCTTACGATTACTTACCTGCTGAATGTGAGCAGATGCAATCTTTGTGCGATCGCATTTCACGGGTATATTCGAGTAGGCTGGAGGAGTCGGTGCAGAGGTTTTTGGAATCGCTGGAGAAGCCCAAGCGTGCTTATTTGACGGATTTGGAAGAAAAAGTGTTGAAGGTTCTGGAGTTGGAAATACTACCAGAATGCAACAAAGAAACAATGCTGTGAGTAATTCGTTGTGGTATTAAATTAATAAAAGCAAGTTTTGGTTTAATATTTCTGCTCCGGTTGTTTGTAGAGAGTAGTAATTTATGACAGGAACACAACAACAAGAAATCATGGATTTACGGGCATTGAATTTAACACCCAAACAAATAGCCCGAAAATTGGGTATCAAAGTATCATCCGTTAATGCAGCGATTCAAAATCAAGCAGAGCAAACCACATTAGATAGATTGACAAAAGGAGAACTAGACCCCGTATATCAGTGTTTAGCAAGTGAGAGTCTTATCCAATTGTTACCGAAAATCCCACCAGAAAACAGCATCAAAAATCTGCTGACAAAAATCCTACCTGTAAAAAACAATGACGATATCGATCGCGGTTTAGGATTGGTAGTTATTGCAAGAGTTGCTCGATACAATCAAATCACGGTCTGTAGTTACCTTTTAGATATATGGTGCTTGGGCGTTAAAGATACCATACCACCACGTACAGTAGACAGGATAAAATTTAAAGAATTTACAGAATCACTATTCGAGCCATTTCCCGGAAAACCGCAAGAGGTTCCCCTTGAAGTTGCCCAAGGGATGATATTTAGTGCTTGCGAATACGCAGAAAGCTTAGGGTTTCAACCACACAAAGACTTTTCTAAATCGCGTTCGCACATCGGAGAATGGGATGGGAGAATACGTATTGAATGTGGTCGTGACGGGAAACCATTTTATGTCAATGGCCCCCACGATAACCCTAAAAAAATCATGGAAACATTGAAGAGAAGTAGGGGTGAAGGTAATTTTGATTTTCTGATTGGTTCAGATCCTATTGAAAATAATTTTTGGTAAATCAATACCTTCGCCGATTTACGAGGGTGAGTTGATGACGCTTTGACTATTAACTCGCTGTTCTCTGAGGTTTGGCAAAAACAATAAGTCCTAAAAATTCCTTTAAGGTTTCCCACAAGGTTTTTTTAACGTATTGCCCGCAGTATAAAGGTTCTGACAGTCGCAGCTACCTTAGAAACTAAACGCTTATATATGGGGATTTTGCCAGTTTTTGCCAAAATTTTTGTAGGCTCTTATTTTGGCAAAGGTATTGATCAAGGTTACCTATATGATGAAATCCAAACAATTTTAGACGTATCACGAGGGTCAATAACAGCTTGGATCTTGCCTACGAAGAAGATGGAGTTGAGGGACTGCGGCTGAACTATAAAGGGAGGAAAAGCTACCTTTTGAGTGGACAACGAGCTATATGTTTTGACTTGGCTACAAACCAAAGATATCTGGGAGCTTGGCGAACTGGAATATAAGCAAGATGAGTGAGTACGACGTGGTTTATGAGTCAAAACAAAGTTACTATGACCTGTTTGAGGAAGCAGGAATTAGTTGGAAGAAAACCACAAAACTTTACCACATTGCGGCAA
>NZ_JAIVFR010000438.1 GCF_020829685.1 Nostoc sp. CHAB 5715
CACTAATTGGACTCTGTTTGACAAAACGCTCAAATATTGCACCCAGCATTCACCATACCCTCCGTTACTTTTTAGTTTGCGATCGCATGGTATTATTATCCGGCTATTTGTCACCTTGACAGGGCTACCCGAATCACACCCAGAGCATTATCGTTACAACGGTACACCGATATTACAGATTGATGGCAAGAATTTAGGCACTTTTGCTCCTGACAGTCCGAAACTGCCGATTGGTGCTACATTTGCAGCTACTTTGCAACCAGATGGCTCTAGTATTATCCTCAAGGTTAATCCTGAGTCAATCAATCTGCCAGAAGTTCCATTACCGGAATCAGAACCAAAGTTAGATACTGCTGGGCAATTCCGAGCCATTCACCGTGAATTCTGGCGTAAAGAAATGTTTGATAATTTGGTAGAGGCGATCGCTACTACCTACGAACAGCGACAAGCCAATCAATCTGCAAGTAATGAAATTGAGCAGTTTAAGATTGGTAGCCATTGGACTGCTTATGTGCAACCCAGTGGTGATTTTATTGTCCGAAATGAAGGTAAGCGGACGATTTGTCGAGAGCATCTAAATTACCAAATCGTAACTTCAAAAGCCCGGAAATGACTTTTCTTCGTTCGGCTTCTGCACCTTCTTCTTGCCAACTGGTCACAAATTCCATTTACAATTATCCTTGAAACCGCGATAATAATTCCTCACGCTCAGCTTGTAAGAGTGAATCCATATATTCATCGGGGGACAATCGTAACAAAGCGGGAATAATGCCTTCTAAAGAAGCATCAATATCCCCAAAGCGCAGCTTTAAAATCTTAGTAATAGTTGCCCTTCGTTCTTTCTGGATACCTTCTCGTTCCCAACTCGTTACTATTTCCATATATACCTCCTTGTCGGTTAATCCCATTCTATCGGCTGTGGCTTTAAAGACTTCCTCCTCCGCAGCATTCAGTTCCAAATACACACCCACAAACCCCGAAATTAATTGCATCCGCGCTGGGTCTAACCTTAAAGTTGTCAGTAACCGCAAACATTCCGCCTTCACCTGCGGACGTTCTGATACAGAAATATTCATCTTCGCCATCAACGCCGCCGCCACTGGATTGTGTTGCGTTAGAAAATCCCGCCAACTTAGGCGATTTAATTGAATTGCTGCAAACTGAAATTCCAGCACCTTTAAATCGGGAAACGTGACACGATAATTTTGCGCTTGGGCACGTTTTGGTTCGTCGAAGGAGAAAATCACCACAGGATAAATTGGTAAATCATATTTTTCATGCAAGCGTGCAAAATACTTAAACATCCGCTTGGCAAATGCTGATTCAGTGTAAGACTGATTTTCAACATGAATTAGAAAGTAAGTCTCCTGCTGCTGATAACGCACCTGTGCCAGCAAATCAATTTCTTTCTTTTCTCCAGATGTGACATCAGTAAATACATCTTGGGGTAAAAACTGGATAGAATCGCGGTCTATTTGGCTGGCTACTTGAGGCAGGAATAAATCGAGAAACTCAACAAAGAATGTAGATATTAATTCTTTGAAAAGCCTGTCATGGTCAATCATCCTAGCAACTCCTCCAACACATCCAAATCTCAGCATTCGGCACAAAAAACACCTTCCGGGTAAGGTTTATATCCTGGTGTAAATTGTATGTCGTCAACGCACTACAAATCGTCCAAAGGCGGTCAGTCTTTAACATTATCTCGCCAGTAAGCATCCCTTATATTGCTCCTGCAATCCGCGCCCTGTCTAATCCGATAACAGCACAGTATACATGAGTTTTTTGGTGAAGAGTTTATTTTCAACCGACAAGTGTTATGCGAACTGCTTGGGGAAATGTTGCATCAGTTGCGGTAGATTCGTTGGGAAAGTTCAAATAATTTTAGTGATAACAGCATGATCTTCAAGTGTTCCTTGTTGATTTTGAGATTGTTTTAGAAAGAATTCTACGGCAGTTCCTTCTGCAAGATGATATTTGTTACATTGTATATCTCGCATTCCGAAAAAATAACGCTCATTATTATAACTCTTTAAATGTCCTGATTTCTGATTGCTATGTATTCTATGAATTTTACCTTGAAAAACTTTTTTATCTCTTAACTGGTCTTGCTTACATATATTAATCAGTTGTGTTTGTTTTTCTCTTAAATAATTTTCTACTTCACTCTTTGGATAAGGAATTTGGTAATGATTAAGAATTTTGCTGACTTCATCAGTTAGTCTCAAATCATATTTTTGAACTATTAGCCCAATTAATTCTGCTAACAATTTTGATTTTTCAATTTCTTGAATCTTATAATAGCATCTAGCCATTATAAGATAAAGTTTAATTTTTTTATCTTCATCTCCTTGAAATAAGCTAGCCTTGCAACAGTTAATCAATGCCTGTTCATGGTTTCTCTCATCAAATTCAATGCCAGCAATTTCTTGATAAATAAACCATTTTTGTCCTCTGTGACCTTGAATAATCTGTAACAAAATACTTTTACCTGCTTCAATATCACCTAAAGCTATTAAAGAAAGTGCTTTTTTTCGCTTAAACCAAATATCATTATCATAATGAAACTTACTAATAGATGATAAAGCTATATCACAATTATCTATACATTCTTGATGCTTTTCTTGCTTTTGCAATAGAGAAGTTAAAATTGAGAAATATTCTTCATAATCAGATGCTTGCCTGTTTATGTTACCATCAGTATCAGTAAATGTTGTCTCATTCTTTGAAAGTTTTTTTGGTTCTAACTTAGTAATCCATTCTTGAACTTTATTGACATTGAAATTAGGTTTTTTATAAGCCTTGATTAACTTAAAAATACCTATTGTATAAGGACAAGGAACTCTATCTTGGTTGGTTATATAGTCTTTTTGTTCTGAAATATCAGTAATTTTTTTAATCCCTTTTTCATGTTTACAAATATAATCTTTGTCAAAGCTCTTAACGTGCTGATCGAAAAGATACCAGACATAAAGATTCTTGACTGGTGCTTCATGGATATGAGCAATTACTATATTTTCAATATCAACATTTTCAGGAAGAATCGCATTATTTCTTAAGCATTTAAGCAAAAAAACAGTATCCCATGAATTCCACTCATTGGAAAAATCAATATAAACTTGATAGTAAATATCAAGGGCTTCTTGAAAATCACCTGAATCGAGTTTTTGTTTAGCTAGGTTTGTAAGGTTTTTTTTTGAAGATAACATTGTGGTTAATTGTACTCGTGAATAACTTCTTGAAATATCTTCCATAAATTAGGCTCATCGCAATAAATGGCAGTAATTGTGCTAATAAAGCCTTTTTGGTCGTAATCAAACTTGATACATAATTTACCATCTCCATTTGTTCCAAATAACTTTATCAAATCATGAAGATTATTTTCTGAAATATATTCAAAATAAATTTCTCTATTTCTCAATCTCTGGATTAAATTATTGTATAGTTTCTCTCTCCAACCATCTTTTTTTTCTAAGTTGATATTAGAAATAGCTATTTTTCTTGTCAATACAAATAATACTTCATCCCCAAACTGTGGAGGTTGTGCTTTTTGTACAATCGGAGGACTAAACGCGCCATTTTTTTTATAGAAAAACATAATTATTGCTGTTTTATTTTGATTTGTAGTTTCAGTAATTTCGTAAATTTCTTGATATTGGTTATGTTTGATTGCTTGTATTTTTAAGTTACTAGATTGGATTTTTGGAGAAATAAATAAACTTAAACTTATTAAAACGGTATTTTTAAATTGCTCATCAAAATATTGTTTTAAATCCTCCTTTAAAGATTCAAATAATAACTTACTTAAATCAGTATCTTGTTTTGATATAAAATAACTTTTCACCCAATCTTTAAAAATATTATTATCACTAGAATTTTGTATTTTAAGATCAGGATCAGATAAAGGAGTTATTGGTTCATATCCGCATAAAACAATCTGAGAAGTAGCTCTAGTAATACCTGTATATAACCACTTAAAATAGCCTTGATTAGTTCTTCCTCTATTTTCCCCTTGATTTGTATTAAATACAACTTTTGGCCATTTATAAGACATAGATTTGTGTACAGTCATTGCATAACCATATCGAATAAATGCAGTATTTTTAAACTTGAAGTAGTTACTAGCAGGATCATTTTGAAGTCGCAGCTTAATTTTATTTCTGTATTGTTTTTTTGCGTTCTTTAATAAACGTTTTAATTCTTTCTCTTTTTCTCCAAGCTTTGTCTTAACTTGTTCTCCATTGTCTAATCTGATTTTAAACTTAGATATATCAAGTTCTAATGCTCTATATTCTTCAGAGTACCGCAGATGATTATACTCATCCGAATGTTCAAAAATACAGGCGTTAATTTCCTCCTTTAATTGATTATTAATAATAATTTTTAAGGCAATTTTTTCTTCTTTAACCAACTCTGCTTGGGGATTATTTAAATAATTCTCTAGTAGTAATACCCTGATAACTTTTTTGGTTGCATTCAATTGAATGTAGACTTCTCGAAAGCTTAAACTAACTGATGTATTTTTTATTTTTATTTCTTGTTTGCTTGCTTCAAAGATTGCGCTTATTTCTCCAAACTCACCATTATAAATTGATTTTGTAGGAGCAAATAGATCATAATTATCTACATTAATATTATTGTAGAATAATATGATGTCACCAACTGCAAGATTTTTATCTAACTTTAATAGCTTTCTTCTAATCCATAAATTGATGTTATGTGCGTTTTCATTAGAGTAACATAGGATGTGAATGTCACTTTTATTCAATTCTGATATGTAAGTTTCTATTTTATCTTTTGTTAAATGAATAACAGCATCTGATGTCTGATTAATTTGTAAATCATTAAACATCTTGTTGCTAATACCTGAAACACATTTCAGTGCTTCAGCATTAATTGGCGAATAGTTTGTTTTGTCTGATAATTGAGCAACGTCAACTACTAATTGATACTTTTCTTCCAGATATTTACGAATAAGAGGTGATTCTTGTTCATTTCCAAAACTTAATTGAAATGGATCACCGATGAATATTATTTTTCTTTTAGAATCTTTAAGAGCAGTAAATTCAAGATAATCTTTTAAAAGATGACCCGAACCAAACCGTAGATCAAAACTTTCATAAAAACTATCAGATATAAGCTGTGATTCATCGACAATAAAGATGGAATTATCTGAATTATTACATTTTTTCAATGGTATAATATCAATTGTATCTCCTTCATCAGTTTGATCGCTTTCATCACTTCCATCATCAATTACTTCTGTAGGAGTACCACCATAAATATAAGAGTAAATACTATTTACATTTTCAAGATTATAATTGGACATTAAGTTTCTAGCAACTCTTGTTGATTGAGCAAAAGATAATACCTCTTCAATACCTAGTTGATAAGCAATTTTTTCAATATAAGGAATAAGAAATGATTTGCCACTATTTGACGTTCCTTGTATAATAAAAATTTGGATTTCTGAATTTTTTACGA
This sequence comes from Nostoc sp. CHAB 5715, assembly GCF_020829685.1. GTDB lineage: Bacteria > Cyanobacteriota > Cyanobacteriia > Cyanobacteriales > Nostocaceae > Nostoc. The sequence goes on from NZ_JAIVFR010000438.1 coordinate 5,485, forward strand.
AGTTGCTGATCTTGTTTAAGACTTCTTGTTGATCTTCATCAAGAAGACTGAAATCTAGAGTAGATTTGTTACTATCTATTTCTTTAAAAACATCCGTTGATATTTCCATTAATTTTTAGGTTAATTCAATAAGGAACTCAATAATTAAATTTTAAAATTTGTGACATCAATTAATCTTAATCCAAAGCATCTTTCACTTGTCAAGCAGTAAAACTACGCAATTATTGTTAAGCAGTGGGATCGCCCCCTTACGGCTACACCTACGCATTTCGTTGGCTATCTAATGAAGCGGAGTCACCTTTTGTTTAACTAGCGACTTACGTTAATAGCCAACTGGACAATTTATAAATCGCCATTTGGTCTAGCTGTTTCCAGATAAAGTCTTGTTAGGTTAACTCTTAAGGCAATCAGCTTTGAGTACCTATGGCTACCAAAACACTGACCAAACCTAAG
>NZ_JAIVFR010000439.1 GCF_020829685.1 Nostoc sp. CHAB 5715
TTAGATTTTATGTTCTTACCTTGGGGATATAACTCGACTACACCACAAGCTGTATGCACAGCTTTATCTTTGACAGTTTGGGAACGAGGGGCAAATTGACTCAGGGCAATATCTAGATTCCGATCAATCACTCCCTCTGTTGGCGGCCATTGGTCGGCGTAGGTAGGAAAGTAGGTATAAAGCGATCGCACCCGCGTCGGAAAGCCAAACATCGGCAATAACCCAGCGTTTGCTAGACGTTCACTCAATTTATCTTGGGTGTAAGTATCGTCTTCCACAACTGTTTGAATTTCTGGGATTAAATCATCGCGCAGGAAATTCAACATCTGGGCATTGCTGGCGTTGGGTAACGCTGTCTGCACTCGCAAGCTATCTAATATAGTGATTATGGCTGGCTCATTTTTGGGATCATGTAACCAATCTTGGATATCTGGTTTGTAATTTTTCCAATCAATTACATTACCAAACTCACCGTGTACATTGTCACCTCCATTAGCAGCACTAATACCTAAATCGCTAAAAGCTTGCCGCAAAACTTCCTTGATCAGAACCCGTTCAAAAATGGGAACGCTTGTCATATCAACATAGGGCGGCGGTGGCGGATCACCTGTGATACTTTCCGGGCGTTGGAAGTAAAAATCATCGTGGCTTCTACCGCGACAGAAGGTAACAGCTAAAGCAACTCCAGCAGAACGTCTACCCGCGCGACCAACTCGCTGTTGATAGTTGAAGCGCCGGGGTGGCATATTTGCCATCATCACTGCCAACAGCGCACCGATATCAACACCCGCCTCCATTGTAGTTGTGACGCTTAAAAGGTCGATGCCTTGGACGCGGGAGATTTCATCATTATTGATAAAAATATCTTGAAACCAGCGTTGGCGTTTGGTACGTTGATCTCGGTCGGTTTGTCCAGTCAACTCGGCGGCGTTCATGCGGAAGGGCTGACCTTCTGAGGAAAGATAGGTATAGTAATCGAAGTCGCCAGTTGGGGTTCCTGCACCAAGTTGTTGAGGATTTTTGTTGGTATTATTACGGCTATTACATTCAGGACACAAACCAGCAGCAGGATGTAGGTAGAAAGCATTGCAGCGATCGCACCGATAGCCTTGATTTTTGGCCGACGGTAGCATTAAATAAAGTTTATTTGGATCTAGTGACAAACTACCACTAGCGGCAATTCCAGCTTGTGAGTTGAGTAATTGCTGTTGTATATCTTGAGGTTTTAAACCTGTAGACTCAATATACTTTTGGGCAAAGCCAGGTAAGTTGCTATCTGTTCCAGGGTAAAAAAACTTAGAATACTGATGTCGGCGACGGATGCCTAATTGTCTGATGACTGCATCAGTTGCTTGAATTATTTTAGATGGTGTATTTTCTAGCGGTTGATAGCTGACCCACCCTTGCCCAAAACCCTCCATTGTGCGTACCATGTGATCAAACAATGGATTCATCAGTTCAGCAGTGAGCATATCTTCCAGTCGGGTAGCATGGTCAGTCTGGGTTTGTGTAGCTGGAAAAATTTTCGTGACCGAATTACCAGACCAGTTGTAGCATTCAAACCAAGAATACCATTGCTGACCCTGATTTTGTCCAACCCAGTAATTTAAGGCGCGGAAACTCGAACCGCCGGGACAAATACCACACTCTAATAAAGCATCTCTAACTTTTTGCCGTAATTCCAACAAAGGAATGCGTTCGGGGTAGCGTTTGAGTAAACCAAGCCATGTAATACTCGCTTGTTGATTACTGGTGGGTAAACCCATCAGCCAGACAAGCGCCTCTACAACTAAGGTAGGATTAGCATTAGCAAAGCGATCGCGCCGAGTCATATCATCTGCTGCTTGGGCTACAGCATTATAAAGATTAGCGTTTAAAGTCTGCAATTTCGCAAGACTGGCTGGGTTATTAGCAGCAGTAATCTGCAAAAAGGCTATCAGGTGTAAAATTACTTAGCTTGCGAGTACTTTTGTATCCTCCCAAAAAGACATCGCCACAGACTTCGCAGACAATTAAATCGAGAACGCGGGAACCACAACCACAGCTGAGGCGATGGTTAGCATGGATAGCACCGATGGTTGGTCGATCGCTTTGTCGCTGAATTTGATCGACTTGGGTACAACTGGGGTTACAGCAAGCCCATAGGCTTTGCAAGTTGTGGAAAAATAAATGTCCGCGTACAGGTTGGGGCGATCGCGTTCTGCCGCTAAAGAGCGATAACGTAGTGGAAAGGCACTTTTAATATACAGCTGATAGATATGGTTAAGTCGTTGATACGCTCCAACTACGTCATGCACAGATTAATGCCTCTTCATATTTAACATTTAGCTTTTGACTCAACTGATGGGCAACTTCTCCACTCACGTTTTGATACAGTAGCCAGTCGCCCTGATATGTTGGTAATTGTCCAGATGCCAGCACCAAAGCACGTTCATATAGTTCTGGCCAGCGCTGTTTTACTGGTATTGCCAAACACTTTGTAGCAACATTGTAATGAACTTGGCAAGATGCACCATGATAATACAAAGCTAAAAAGCGCAAACCATACCAATCGCCTTGATGCCAAGTATTAGTGTTTTGGTTGTAGAAAAGGGTGTAGCGAAGGTTTCGGTTCTCATCACACATCTGATACATCCCTGTTTCGTGAGGAACACCGCAGATTTCAAAATTATCACCGTCAAAGTGCTTCCATTCCCACCGACTCGGCACAATTCCCGGCACATTCCTCAGACTTTGCTGCCAAGTAGCGATATCAGGTAGAATTTGAGCAAGTCGCGTGGATACTTCACCCGCATTGATGATGGGAAAATTATTTGCGATCGCATCAGGGTTATTCACCGCCAGTTGAATGCAGGGTGGTGCTTCGCCTCTGGGTTGGTGAGTAATAGATGCTACAATCCCATATTCTTCTAATTGCCTGAGTAAATTAACATTGCGTTGTCCACACAGTATAAATTCTGGATTTTGCGAGTTAATTTTAACAATAGCTGGAGGAGCCGCCGCCCATCTGGAACCGTCTAGTGAAGACTCAAGATGTCCTAATAAGCGTAAGCGTCGTAAGATGCGTTTAGGTTCCTGAAGTTGGAGTGCATTGCAGCTTTTTTTAAAGGATTCCCAGCTACCATTGCCGAGGGTTGATAACCAGTATAGGAAGCGATCGCTATTTTGGGAAGGTTTTACCCAGTCAGCATCAGAATGATTAATAGAGTGTAATTGTGTCAGTTCAAACGGGTTATCAGCACTGAGATTTTGTCTCGGTTGATAAGGAATCGGGCTGGTATAATCAAAAACATCATGAGCTACACCAACCATAGATTTTATCTGTTCATAAGTGAAGCCCCGACTATTTTTAATTGGACATTGGAAAAACGATAACTTTAGTAGACTTGCTTGCAATTCTGTGGGCAATTCACCGACTTGGTGACTTTCAATTGCTAGGAAGAAATAAAAAGGCTTTCGAGATTTTATACCCTTTTCTACTCGTAAAAGCGGCACTAATTTAGTAAGATTATGACGCTGTACTTGTTCAGAAATTTGCTTGATGAGGTCTTGTGGATTTCCGCGATAAGAAAATCCTGTATACCATCTTTGTACTTGTGGCATGATACACCCTGATGACTCTAAATAATTTGACAACTTTGCTCAATTACACTGCCAAAAATATGATATGCAGAATTAATTGGCATCACTTCCCGATGTACATATTTTTCTATATCTAGATAATTCCAATCTACAATCTTGACTAAACGCTGACTCGATTCACCTGCAAAAGTCGCCTCAATTAGGTAATCCCCAGGATGAGCAAAATCAAGCGTTATAGAAGTATTTGTACTTTGTGAATTCTCCAGAATTGTCTGATTATCTGATAATCGAGTTACTTTTAATTCTGCGATTGAATAGAAACCAAAAATAGTAATTTGTGGGCTATGATTCACAAGCCAAGCGCCAATTTTTGGTACGCGCAAACCGCCAGAAAAACTGATTGATAATTTGACACTTGGTTGCAAAGCATACTTAAGAGTTTGATTTTTGATAAAGACTCCATCCCAAGCTTGGGAAACAACCATACACTGCTGAAGTTCTACCCATCCAGAATTGTTAAATATCGGTTGAGGTGTACAACTCCACTCTAGTAAATGCTCATCTCGCAAGCGTTGAATATCACTGAGTAATTCTTGTTTGCATAGGAGAATAAACTGAGTACCTAATGATGGAGCTTCCCAAGATGCATAAGCTCCAGAATCAGGATTTTCAGGATCGGGAATTAGTATCCAAAAGTCACGAGCAGGCAAAATTAGGTAATCTAGATCGTCTGGAGAAGTAATTTGGTATTTAGCACCATTTTCTAATTCATTTGCATTAACTGAACACTCTAAAGGAAAATACCATCCAGGGCGTTCTTCTCTTAATGACTGAGTATGATCTCCCTGTTTAACTTCTACTGATTCTAGGCTGCGTCCTCGCTGCTGCTTGGGGTAAAGATAATAATCTACCTGTCCTAAAAAGGGATCTTCAGTGCGATATAAACCACAGAAAAGATGACGAATCCAAGTGCAATAATTATTTTTGTCTGCCGTAGGGCATCCTTGAGATTTCCACTGTTCATAAACTTGATGCAAAGCTTCGACAATCGCCTCATGACGTTGCTTTTTTTCCGTCAGTAAATCTTTTAAATGGATGCCAAATCCTCCTGCTTCTCGTCGAACATGAGCAAATAAAGTTTGGGCATCCCATTCTGCTTGCCATTGCTTTTCTTGAAATAGTTTTCGCAATCTGTCTTTATCAGTGCGACGCAGTAGGGATTGAGAAATCGGATAATTAATATAGGTAGCTGAACTACTACCTCGTTGTGCTGAAGGTAAAAATCTATGTTCCATTAGCCAATGATTCCACTCTTGCCAAAGGGGTTCTTCAGCTTCATAACCGAATTTCATCCCCAATGGACGAGCAAAACCAGGCAAGGCTAAAATTTCTCGTAAACGTTTGAAATAATTAGTTTCTGATATTTTTTCTTCTTGAGCCATTTGTGAAGCGGCTAAAATTGTGGCACATAAAAAAGTAACTCCTTTGGGTAATCCTTGGGAATCACGCCCTTTTAAATGCTGCAAATTAACCTGTCCCTCAAAGATGACTTTTCTTCTCACTGCTGTGCAGAAGTCATCAACCCAAGTACCACTTGTAGATAATTGCCCAAAATGATAACCAATACGTTCTATTACATCTTCATCAACGCTCAAATAAATTTTTGTACCGTGTGGTGTACCCTTGATAAAATAATCAATTAAAGCTTGATTCCAATCTGTATAATTCGCCATTCGGGTTTAGTGTAAGCGCTTGTTAAATCACCATAATTGATGATAATTTTTATAATGTAAGTAAGTATTTAAAAATTAAATTGGAGATGATGTTTTATAACACAGGCAATCATTGATGAGGGCTTGCTGCTTGGTTCGCTACTCAATCAAGTATTTTATTTCCAACTTAAAATTTATTATAAAGCTATAATAGTTACTAGTGCATACGTAATTTAACTGAAACTAATACTCGTTTATTTAAGATGAACTATCAACAATAGGACTTACGCACGCTCTACGAATTCTTGGCGTTCTTGGCGTCTTGGCGGTTCGATAAATTAAGCTTTTGGGCGATTTTTGCGTAAGTCCTAAACAAAAAGAATGCGTTATGCCTTAAAAAGCTCAAAATATAAGTATAAAAAATTACATAAGTTAATGAAGATTTGAACAAATATCATATTTTCGTTTGCGATCGCTAAAATTCAGTACCCAGAGGCGTATTAACAGGAGATAATAATAAGCTCACACCACCCTTAGCTGTTGTCCCATCAACCATTACAGAACTTATTCTGGCTTGGTTTAGGTAATTGACTTGACAGTCACAGGGTCAAATTTTGCAAGTTGTTCTG
>NZ_JAIVFR010000043.1 GCF_020829685.1 Nostoc sp. CHAB 5715
TCCATCCCCATCAGGATGCGATCGCAGAAAACGGTTGCATGGGTCAATTTGAAGTACTTGCTGAAAGCAACTCTCAAAATTCTGTTAAAAAGTCCTGACAATATTATTAGTAATTCGTAATTAATTCTTGAATTTTTATGATTTCTTGAGTTCTTTCTTCCGGTGTTAGAGCGAGATATTTTTCATAATTCCCATCCTGGAGTATACGTAATGATTCTTGCTCTACGATTTCTGAATCTATAGGAAATTCAAACAACCCCGAACGCCAGTCAAAGAAGTCGGGAGCGCGTTGAATCAAATATTTTATCGCAAATATAGGTAACAAAAACACAAAACAAATATTAAAGTTATCTCTAAAACGTTCTCGTTGCTGATTGAGATTAATTAAAACAGGTGGTACACCTTTCCAACTATATGAATAAATATCTTTACTATTCCAGCCTGAGAATGCTTTACACTCTTCATATTCATACAATGAATATTCTAATCCTGTAATAAATAAAACATCTATTTTATTTTGATTATCTAAATTTTCAATTATTTTATATAAATTAGTAACAGCGTCTTTTAATCGTAAGACTTCAATATTTTTATCGTTAATATCTTCTTTCACTTTGGCAATCAACTGCTCACCTCTAGCCGGAGAACAACGGACAAATAACAAGCCAAAGCCTTCTGTGAAATTAAGAGTGCGAACTAAAGCTTGATATTCTTCATCTCCTGCTACTGGTAAATCCTTATCCCAATTAGTTAGTCGTAGTGTCATAATCTGAGGTAAATAATACTAAATATTAGATTTTATATATTTGTTGATCCCCCCTAACCCCCCTTAAAAAAGGGGGGATAAGAGTCTTAAAGTCTCCCAATTTATCGTGGAGCCAGTGCGGTCTTCTCCCAAGGGGAGACGCCAAGGGCGATGGGGGTTTCCCCCATGAGCAACTGGCGTGGATTTAGGGGGATCTCCAAGGGCTAGGTGTATACAAAAAAACTTTTCAGACATGCTCTTAGTTTAATTACGAATTGCGTAAAGCCTGCGGCATAGCTTTGCTTAAAGCGTAGCCCATTGCGAATTGCGAATTGGTTTCATGACGGGTACAATTGATTATAAGTATCCTGGAATTCGTTAATACCTTTAATCAGGGGATGGATATCATACCAAACTTGACTTCCTCCCTGCTCATTTAAATAACGATATTCCAAAATACAGCGATTAAATAGTAAACCTCGATACAGTTGGTCGTTTTCTATCTGTTTAGAATGATACACTTTTGCCAGTGCTTCCCATTCATTGGCAAAAACAGTATTTCGATAAGTATTTCGCAACTCACTAAGCGATCGCTGTAAAGCTCTGGTAGGAATAGGTAAGCTGTTAGTGTATTTAATAGCTTCCTTCATTAATAATAATAAATTTCGCACATGACCCCCACTCATCAGGCATAGAATCTCTAATGCCTCCCTGTTTTCAAACATATCTACGATAGATAAACTAGGGTCTATTAAAGTCAGACGTTTTTGCAGCAGTTCAGTAACTTTATTAATGCCGCGTTGGTAGTTTTCATTATTAGGAGTTTGCACCATAATCATCGGCAATACCTGAGCATTACCATAGATATTTGCTACATTTGCTGCTTGGCTAGAATACAGCAAAGAAATTGGTACTGTGTAAATCAAATGGCAATCTAAGGCTTTGAGTTGTTCGTTGCGGTCTAGAAAAATTTGGTCGTGATTGCTGCGTCCATCTTCTTGAGGTATAGGCACAATCCGATCTAGGTTGTCAGCAATTAATACTAGTTGAGAATATCCTGAAGGTAAATGCTGTTTTGCATCTTTAATAAACTGATTCAACGCCTCAATCAATTTGATTGTGTGCGGATTGACTTTCTCACGAATTTTCTGGCGTTGGCTGGGTTCGGCTCTCAAATTTGCTGTGATTTTAGCAAACTGAGAAATTTGTGCTTCTACACTTAAACTTTTTAAAGATACCTCAGTCAGCGCCAAATCCTTTAAATCTTGCCAACGTTCTTCTAACCAGTTCAACAAAGTGTTAGGAGAGGCGCTATCTTTTAATGCTTCTAATAAGTGGCGTGTACAAGCTAAGAGAATATCTGTATATTGAGCATCTTCTGCATCAATATCTTCTTCATCGGCGGCAAAATAGACAACAAAGCAACCTTGCTCATCTAAGTGTTTCTGAAGACGCAGCAGTTCTGTTGATTTACCTGCACCGCGATGACCTGCATAAAGTTGACAAGTCATTCTGTTAGACAACAAAATCTCTCTTCCCACCTCTACCAAGATATCCCCATCTCCGCGCACTTCTGTACAATCGACATAAGCGGGATCTCCTGCGGGTAAGGGTCGAAATGGGTCAAAAGAATTGTACAGCCGCTTTAAAAAGGCAAAATTATCCTGCATAATTTAGAATTTCCCTGTGTAGCGCTATATTAACCCAAACTCACCCAGATAATTGCGCTCAAAGTCAAGTCCAGCCCTACATGGACAAAGCTTGCTTACACAGGCTCAATAATATATGTTTGGCAAGCTGTCCTTTAGAGGTTTATGTTTTGACCCCCTATTTTACTCATTACCGGAGTTCAAAGACTCATTAATGAGTATCAAAGACTCATTAACGGAGTTCAAAGACTCATTAATGAAGCTCAAAGACTCATTAACGGAGTTCAAAGACTCATTAATGAAGCTCAACTACTCATTAATGAAGCTCAAACACTCATTAATGGAGTTCAAACACTCATTAATGAAGCTCAACTACTCATTAATGGAGTTCAAACACTCATTAATGGAGTATAGGACTCCTATTTGATTTTTGAAAAAACTCCGTACAACTCGAAAGGTCTGATTCCCTACTCCCTACTCCCTACTCCCTACTCCCTACTCCCTACTCCCTACTCCCTGCCTACGCAAATAAGTTCAAAAATCAAATCGGATTGCTATAGGTTGGGTTGAAGAACGAAACCCAACGTAAGAGCGGGGTTTGTTGGGTTTCGCAAAGCCTCAACCCAACCTACGAATATTCTTAACTACTTCCCTGTTCTTACAAAAGAGAAACTGGGGTTAGAGTTTTTCGCCAACGCTTCACTGCTGTTTGTAATTCACCCGACAACCAGCTATCAAATTGCGGATAAATCGGTAAACGCGCCACCAATTCCCACCCAGCAGGTTGTAAAATTTCTCTTAATGCTTGTTCTTGAACATGAGGATAATCGGGATTCACTTCATCTTTTGGGCCAATTCCACCTAAATCTCGCGCACCAGCTTCGATACAAGCCAGTAACCAGCAGTTATCTTTAACTAAATTAGGCGGAATTTGAATAGTAATATCTGGCGGTAAAATCTCACGCGCTTTAGCAATTACTTCTGGTAATTCATGGGGATCAAAAGGTGGTACATCAAAAGTTTGCTGATGTCCAGGACTATGAGGTTGCAGGATGACTTCTTGAATGTGATAATAACGTTGGTGCAAGTTAGAAATAGCTTCCAAAGTTTCCCACCAATCATTTATAGTTTCTCCAATTCCCAACAGTAACCCAGTTGTAAAGGGAATCTGCAACTCTCCCGCCCATTGTAATTGTTGCAGCCGTACCTCTGGTAATTTACTTGGTGCGTGCCGATGTACAGTATTTAATAATGTTGGCGTTAACTGTTCTAACATCAGCCCCATTGAAACATTCACACGTTTCAGCTTTTGCATTTCCTCAAAACTTAGGGGGCCTGCATTGGTATGCGGTAAAAACCCCATTGAAAATGCTAACTCGCACAAATCATAAATACGCCCAAACCACGCCTGACGCCTTGGCGAATGGGGATGCACTTCACCACTGAGGATGAGAATTTCACAGACATTTTGGCTTTGAAGTGGCTTTAAAATACTTTCTGCATCTGAAATACTCATCCAGGGACTTTTACCCGGTTCGCTGCGAAAGTTGCAGTAACTACAGCGATTAAAGCACTCGTAAGTAGGAACAATTGTATAAGCAGGGCTATAGGTGACAAGACGAGAATTATTAATTGGCATAAGTAGGATAATCTAAAAGAATGCCTTGCTCAAACTATATAGATTACCGTGTGATTCTTGTTGCCATTATATTAGATAAACAAGAACTATTTTGCTTTGTAAATTTCTGGTAACTGCCACCAAGAAATATAGGGATATTCGTGATGTTCTTCGTGGTAGCCGAAATGATAGCATGTGATAAATGACCACCAAATTGGACGGCTAATCGTTTGGGCGCGATGAGGCTGAATATAACCTCCTATAGGTTCGCTGTGGGGTAGAAAAGTACCAAAATAAAATAATTGGAATGAACTTAAAAGCGAGGGAATCACCCAAAAGTTTGTTAGATTAGCATGGGGTATATCAAGGATGTGATTAGCAAAGTGATAGATAATAGTCAGAGCAATCATTTGTCCCCAACTCCAGTAACCCTTCATAAAATGAAAATACCAAGCAAAGAAATTTTTGTGTTTCCCATTATGGAAATCTGGGTCTATTTCACTTGCTGGATTGTGGTGATGCACCCAATGTTTTTGCAATAATTTTTTATAGGGTAAAAGACCATAAAGAGATAGGGTTAATGTCCCAAAAAAATGATTAATTTTGGGGTTCTGGGGAAATACTACCCCATGCATGGCATCATGAGATGTAATAAATAATCCCGTATATAAAAATGTCTGCCATAGTATTATAGGCAATAACATCCAAAATTTTAGCTTGGAAATGTCAAGAGAAAGTAATAAACTTAGGCTAATGACCCATGCGCTAACAATGACAATAGCAATGAAAAGCCCCTTAAACTGAGATTTACTTCTCACTACTGGAGTCAGTTTTGTTTGATGACTGGGTGGTTGTTCTAACTGGATCACGCTTTTCCTCCGCCTAATATTGAGGTGAAAATTCCAAAAATATAGTCATGACAAAAACAACTAACCGGGAAATCTGTTAGTGGTCAATGTTTTACAGTGGACAATGCCAATGAGCGAAAATATGTATAAATATTAAGATACTTTAACTATTATTGCACAAGCAACTGCTATTCTAAAAACTGTTTTCGGTTAGAAGGTTGAGTAATACAAGTAATGACACTGGAAAGCTTAGTATCTAGCATAACCAGTGCATTTTCTTTGATACTTTTGGATATAATCTAAGTACAGCTTTGCGTAAAATCGTGGCGAATTGAGGGTTGAAATTTAAACGCAGAGGGGAGGGGGCGCGTTGCGGGGGTTCGCACGCCACTTGCTTCAAGCAGGTGTTCCCGTCCAACGCAGTGGCTCCCCGTTGTAGCGACTGCCGTCGCGCAGAGGTAAGCGCAAAGGTACGCAGAGAATTCGCTACGAATTAATGAAATGTTGTACTAAGCCTGCAACAAAGATGGTCAATAATTAGCGGGGGTTTATGGAATGAGGTGAAGTACGTCCCGCACTACGCTATAACCATTGAGATCCCAAAGTAGGTAAGCTAGAAAACCGATCATAGCCAAGCGACCGTTCCAAAGTTCAGACTGAGGAGTTAGCCCAAGATCACCAGCATTGCGGTCTTTGCCATTGTATGCAGTTTCAGTTTTATCACTAGGATAAAGTGGCATTGTTAAATTCCCTTAAGAAGCTAATTACTTTGTTCATATTACTTAACTTACCCATTTGGCGCTATCTGTCTCTAGTTTCAAAGTAGAAGCAACTCTAAAGAATGAAATTTTAAGGAGTTTAGGAAATATTTATCTAACAAAAGTTCAATAATAGCTTTTATTACCTATAGAACAGAGGTATAGTAATCCGCTTTGATTTTTGAAATTATTTGCGTAGGCGGGGAGTAGGGAATAGGGAATAGGGAGTAGGGAGTAGGGAATCAGGCTTTTCGAGGTGTACGGTGTTTATTCAAAAATCAAATAGGAATCCTATATTTTTACCAAACAACTGCTAATCAGAACTTGTAATATCACTAAAAAACTATTTTGGATATGATAAAAAATCTAACGAAAGTTACAAGGTTTCTAGAGTGTTATTAACCAGACGAATAAACAGTAAATAGGTTTTTCAAACTTAAAGTATGACTCCTACGATACTGATTACAGGTGCGATGGTTGGTTCGGCGAATTTCTCGCAAGCTTTGTATTGCTTGTTTCCTGTTTGATAAAGTGGGTTTCGCGGCAAGGGTTGAAGAATCAGGATAATTAATTTTTGCTACCAGCAGATTCTGCTATTGTGACTCACATTCTCGTTTCGTTACATAATGGCGATAGCGAAACATAGCTTCTAGTTGCACTTGCACTAACCAACCACTGACAAATTCAACTGTTCCTCCACCAGGCATAGAAAAGGAAATAGCATCAGTCAGCCTAGTTTTGTCAGCTTCCGGTTCAAATTCATGTCGATGTACCCAAGATTCAAAGGGTCCAGATATCTGTTCGTCGGTAAATAGGTGATATTTTTCACATTCAGTATGACGCGCTAACCAAGTTAAGGGTAATGGGCCGAGAAACAGGCGAAATTCTGTGATAGCGCCCACGTTCAGTCCCCCCTCACGACGAACCACTTGGACTGGCTGCCAAGGTGGATTCAGCAGTTGCAAAATATCTGCCCTTTCGTGAAATTTCCAAACTACTTCTGGTGGGGCATTAATTACTGAGGAATGTTTAAAGTGCAGCATGGAAAGAAAAACCTAAAATTCAACTTTCGGATTCTGTATCAATCTCGATATCTAGGGTATCTTCATCAACCCGAACATACAAAATATTTGGGTTACAGCAAACTTGACAATCTTCAACATAAGATTGCTGTCCTCCAGCACTCAAATCAATAAAAGTTAAGTTGGGTTCGCCGCAATAGGCGCAGTAATACTCAGCTGTGTTTTGCATCAAGTTTTCAGCTATGAATTCAATGGTATTGGGCATTGGGCATTGGGCACTTGTACTGAGCGAAGTCGAAGTATTGGGCATGGGGCATTGGTTATTAATTCTCTCCCCCTACTTCCCCTGCCTCCCCTGCCTCCCCTACTCCCCTATTACCGAGTCCCTCCCAGTAGTGGCTGTAGTTCCTTGGGGGATGGGTTGATATAACTCTGAGCTTCAGCCAAATGCTTTAGTAGTGTAGACTGTGGCAGAGGCCCTTGCAAGTGGCTCCAAGGTAATACTTGTTCTGTTGACCAATCAGCGTGGACGTAGAAATCTAAATCGGGGATTTGTCCTTTGAGTTGTTTGAAAGCACGTTTGTAGCTACCCAAGGAGTCGCCAAAGTCACGAGTAAGTTGGAGGAGTTGGGACACTCTGCGATCGCCTCTGGACAACAAAGCCTGTATAATCGACCAATTATAGCTTTCTGGGCGAAACTCTATTCCCTGTGGTTTTAGCTGTTTTTGCAAAAACTGCAACCGCTTTTCGGCTTGGCGATTTACCCCAAACCATTGAAACGGTGTGTGTGCTTTGGGTACAAAGGTGCTGCATCCGTATGTTAACCGTAATCCCGGCGCAGCTTTTTTGATATTACGCATCATCGCCACAGTTTGCTCTAAATCCTCTGCTTCTTCACCGGGAATTCCTGCCATTCCGTAGAGTTTCAAGCTTTTTAATCCGCCAGCTTTGGCATTTACCGCCGCTTGGATGATTTCGTCGTTATGCAGCTTTTTGTTGATGATTTGCCGGATTTTCTCGGAACCACTCTCTACTGCAATGGTAAGCGATCGCGTGTCTCGTTTCGTCAAAGTTTCTGCTAACTGCACTGTTACAGTATTGGTTCGGACTGAGGAAATACTGAGACGGACATCATTGTATTTTGGCTGACTAATATAATCCAGCAAAGTTTCAAACTCTGGGTGTTGAGTGACTGAAGCGCCCAATAATCCTAGCCGATTTGTGACTTCTAAACCTCTTTCAATGGCTGGAATTAATGAACTTTCAAGACTGGCTGTTCTAAAAGGTAGTGTAAGATAACTCGCCAAACAAAAGCGACACATTTCTGGACAACTTCTCACCACTTCCACCATGTAAATATTTTCCCATGCGGCTTTTTCGGTGACTACAGTTGATGCCGATAAAGTATTTCCCCGATAAGTCTGCTTTTGCACCACTGCGGGAATTTCTGTAGAAATTGGTTTAATTGACTTTATTTCACCATCTCTTGTGTGATATTCCACCTCATACAAACTGGGTACATAAATTCCTGGGATTTGTGCAAGTCTTTCTAGTCGAGTTTGTCTTGAGGCATTTCTGACTTCTTTGTACGCCTCAATGAAATTTCCCAGGAGGTTTTCGCCATCTCCCAGTAAAATTACATCAAAAAAATCTGCAAAAGGTTCAGGATTCGCTGTGAGAACGGGGCCACCACCAAAAATTATTGGATGAGAATCATTACGAGAAGTTGCCAGAATGGGAATTTCTAAAGATTCCAGCAAATTTAAAATATTCACATAATCCAGTTCCCAGGAAATTGAAAATCCCATAATTTCCGGGGTTCTGGGGAGTTGTTCGTGAGTATCTGTAAACAGGCGACTCACCTGCACATCATCACGCATTGCCAAAGTTGCCAAACTCGAAATGCAGTGTAAAGTGTACCAATAATTACCACTAAACTTGGCAACCAAACTCTACTGACTATTTGTTCAGTGACAATTTGGATAATAAGAACTAGCAAGTAGAAGCCAAAGATTTTGCGAATTTCAGGATACTTAAACCAAATAACAAACGTAATTGTAGGAACAATAAGCCCAATAGCGATCGCTAACAAGATCCAAACTCGAATAAATCTCAGTCCAGCATCGCTATAGTTAATCATTTGACTAATTGGTAATATTCCAATTGAGGTTAGCCAACCCACAAGTATTACTACTAGAGTTGCCAGTACCATAAAGAGGAATGTCGTTTTCCAAGTCATTAATTGTTTGCTCCACTAAGCAATTGAGCTTCAAACTTCAACGAACGTCGGTTAGAATTGGACTTTGGACAAAAGAGGTAATAGCTTTTATGAAATCTCTGCCTACTGATGGTGTTATCTATCCATTGTCCCAAGATATTATAGTGCCATTGAGTCAGCAAGCACTACAAATAAAGAAATAATTTGAGCGATCGCTTTAAATTAAATCATTTTTAGCATTAAAGCTAAGTGTCCTACTTCCTTTCCGTACCAACAATCGTAGGAAGCCCATTGCAGCTTAATTACTCGACTTTTTAATCATAGCTAGGCTGTGTTTTGTTGATTTGTGCAAGCGGCGCAATCTGTTTGTCATAAAACTCAGGAGATGATTGAAAATGACAATTAATTATGGAATATTATCGCAACCAGGTGAAGGTGATAGTTATTCAGTAGCAGGTGATGTAACCACCTTTAAAGCTACGAGTGAACAAACAGATGGCAAATATGCACTGTTTGAAGTAGTACTTGCACCCCAATTAGGCCCGCCGCCACATATTCATAGTCGAGAAGATGAAGCATTCTATATTCAAGAGGGTTCGATTGAGTTTTATCTTGATGAACAAACAGTTGTGGCAACTTCCGGAACATTCTTGCATTCTCCTAAAGGCCAACTCCATAGTTTTAAAAATATTGGTTCTGTACCAGCCAAAATGCTGATTTTGGCTACCCCAGGTGGACTAGAAAAGTTTTTTGCACAAGTCGGAACTAAAGTAGAAAATTCGTCAGTTCCACCGTTACCCATAACTCAAGAAGCCATAGACCGGATATTAGCAACTGCTCCCGAATATGGAATTACAATTGTTCTTCCTGAAGCTGATAATTCTCCATAAAATTGTGGCTTTGATTCAAGACCGAAAATAATTAATTGGATATTTGGCAGGGCAAGAATTTTTACTTCTCTGCACAAAATATAGAAGAGAAAGTGCCAACGAACGATTTATCCTGTGGTCAGAATGTGAAAGTGATAGATGGTTCTACAGTGACATCTTCACACTAAATCAATACAGTTCAGTTAAGAAGAATCGTAGGTTGGGTTGAACTTTAGTGTTACCCAACAAAGCCTTGATAATGTTGGGTTACCCTACGGGAAGCCCCTTTGGATCTACGTTCCTCAACCCAACCTACACCAGTTTTATTTTTTAGCCTTAACCCAAGCGTATTGCACACTAAATAGCCGACCTCAAAGGAAAAATAAGGGGTATGCTTGAACACAGACCCCCATACTAATTATTCTTAATTAAAAATAAAAAGTGTGAGCAGAGGTTTCGTTTGTTCTGCTCACACTTTAGAACTTGCCCTTCGCAAATAACTAAGGACAAATGACTAAAGACAAATGACAATTACGCTTGTCGTGAGTAGTATTCCACCACAAGTAGTTCATTAACTTGTAGTGCCACCCATTCCCGTTCAACAACGCCGTTGACTTTACCAACCAACTTATTTTTGTCAAACTCCAAATGACTAGGGAGGTTTGCCAAACCGGGATATTGCAAGTTAGCTTCCACCAACTTCCGTGATTGTGCGCGATCCCTGACCGCAATTTCTTCACCAGGACGGCATTGGTAACTGGCAATATTAACCACACGACCGTTAACAGTTACGTGACCGTGATTTACCAGTTGACGGGCTGCTGGGATAGTCGGGGCTATACCCAAGCGGAAAACGGTATTATCCAAGCGCATTTCTAGCAATTGCAACAGCACTTGTCCGGTAGAACCAGTAACACGTCTGGCTTTCCGCACATAGCGCAGCAATTGCTTTTCAGTCAAACCGTAGTTGAAGCGGAGCTTTTGCTTTTCCTCTAAACGGATAGCATACTCAGAGCGTTTTTTACGGTTCTGACCATGCTGACCAGGCGGATAAGCGCGTCTGGCGCTTTTACGAGTTAATCCTGGTAAATCGCCCAAGCGGCGTACAATTCTGAGGCGTGGCCCTCTATATCGGGACATGAGTTTCCTTAATCTAATCCTGTTTAAACTTTACCCAAACATTCCATTTTGACATTCCCCTGATAAAAAATCAGGGAATTCTTGGTTTTTTGAGGCTGCTTGCCTTGGTATGACGTATCCTACCAAACTAGAGGCATCAACTTTTGTGCCAGTTGCTTTAAGTCGATACCGACATACTAGCTTCCAAGCCTGAATTCCAGCCTGTCACGCCGTACTCCTGCCAATAAGTTTTTTGTGTTTATTTAGTTTCGTAGGCTACTCAATCATCAGATTGGTTTACGCAGTATTCTTACTCTGAAATACTTTTTACGTTGCCTACTTATCTTTCAAACAGTTATATTAACACAATTTCCGGCATAATTAATTATGTCTATACCTTGCTACCGCCGAAATTCTTTAATTACAGAGGATTTTTAAGATATTTGAGTTAGCATAACTTTGGGTGTTTGGAGAATGGCAACGTCAATGAGCAATAAAGCGGTTAATAGAGGTAAGAACAAACAAGCCAGTTCCACCTCCAGGATTTTAACAGTACCAGTTTTGGCTATAGCTGGATGCTTGGCAACGATCTTACCAAATACAGCGATCGCTGCTTCCTACAACAATGATTATAGTGTCTGTGCAGGTCGCCTTTTGAGCGTGGGTGTAACGGCAGAAGCGGCATCACAAGGTTGTGCAGCAGCATTGCGTCCAAGGGATTTAGCTGCTTGCGTGGTTAAAATTGATAAGGAAACCCAAATTGCCGCGACAGATGCGCTTTCTTCTTGTGGGAGGGCCCGGCGTCCTGAGGAGTTAGCTACCTGTGTAGTTGGCGTCAGCTTAAGTACCAAGGAAGCAGTTAATCTGGCAGTTCTAGATTACTGTGGACGTAGTTTGTTACCCGTGCGCTTTGGGCAGTGTGTGGTTGGCTTGCATAGTCAAATCGACTTTCCCGCTACACAGGCGTTAGATACTTGTATCAGTGCTGATGATAGTGTTATCGGTGCTTCATCTTCGTCTACACCGTCAACTATAATACCTGCGGGTTCAAGTCCAAGTTTAGAGACTACCCCATTTCCAACGCAACCGAGTGTTCCAACGCAACCGATTGTTCCAACGCAACCGGTTATTCCAACGCAACCGATTGTTCCAACGCAACCGGGCGCGACGAATTAATTACAGTCCTTTGTAATTGACTGAAAATACAGGTTAATTAGTAGGGTAGAAATTTTAATGCCCACCCTACTAATCTGTCAAGTAAACTTAACGCGAAACGGGCGCTTAGAAACCGCTTCTACACAAACAAAACCCACCTCCGTGGGTTTCAAACCCTTAACAGTTATCAAGTATCCGCATTATCAGTTATCAGTTAAAAATTGATAACTGTTCACTGTTGACTGTTGACAAAGCTGTTAGCTATTAGCTATTAGCTATTAACCCGGTACATGCCTCGCCCCTCGTGGGCGAAAAATTAATCTTGGGGAGGTTAATACCCCGCTCATATTGGGCGGCTTGTTTAAAACTAATCGCAAGCTCGCTAACCGCTAATCGCTTTTATTGCACAAAGCGGCGGTAATCTAGATTTAGAGTTGTGGGATAGCTCTGGAGTAACACTAGCCCGTGGGGTTGAAGGAGCAAAAAATGTCAGTGAATACATCAGCGGTTTTGTAGCTCCAACATCAGGGACGTATTATGCTCGCATTATCGGTCAAGCAGGGCAGCAGTACAATCTCACCGTTACTCGCAGTGCAGATTACGATTTAGAACCCAATAATACTCGTAGTCAGCCTCAGCTTTTAACCACACCTCAAGTGCTAGGTGTATTGGATACAGCACCTTTGACGATTGAACCAGATAACTTCACTGCTGGTACTATTATTACCAATGCCATACCTGGCGTTACCCTATCAACAGAAGGATACTCATCAACAGTTACTGCTCAAACCTCTTCTTACACATCTACTGGTAGCCGTGTCTTTAGCTATGGTGGCAGCAATGATTGGAACTCAAGCTCTGGGTGGCTACGAGCCGATTTCATTAATCCAGTAGAAATTGTCTCAATTGACATTATAGGTGATGACACCAGCGACCCAGGTATCCTTCAAGCATATAACGCCAGCGGTCATACAAGAGATGATGGTACAAACATCTTGAACCAAATTACTGGTGTTAGCGGTTCTGGTACAAACTTCAAAGTGACTTTCAACTCTCAAATTGTCCCAGGTATTTACACTATGGTTCTTGGCCCTGACATTCGAGATGTCGTGGGTAACCAGATGGATCAAAATGGTAATCGCATTAGTGGTGAAAGTGGTGATATATTCACCGCTAGTGTAAACCTGCTGACGCCAGATTTGAAAGTTGAAACAGTAGATGTTCCTTCTACTGTTTTCTTAGGACAAACTATTGATGTTAACTGGAGAACTAGCAATATTGGTACAGCCAGTGCAACTAGAAATTGGGGAGATCGCATTTGGTTTTCCAGAGATACATTCAAGAGTAATGACGATCTGCTGCTGTTGACAGCCGATGATTATAACAACTCCATCGTTGCTGCTAGTGGAGGGGATTTCACCCGCACTGTATCCGTAAAATTGCCGACTGGGATTCTCAATACTAATGGTTCTTACTATATTATTGTAGAAACTGATGCTTTTAATAACCAAGTAGAGTCAAGCGAAAACAATAATGTTGGTGTAAGTCAAGCTATTACTTTTTCACCAACATCACAACCAAACTCGTTATATTTCAACGATTTTGAGTCTACCGCTGGTTCTGAGTGGTCTACAACAAATGTTGACAATACTTATCCCAATACTTTCAGTCGCTTTCTTGGACGTTTCAGTAATGAAAATACAACATTAACCCTCAACACTACTCCCGGAGGAACTTACCGTTTAGAGTTTGATTTCTATGCTCTTGATTCCTGGGAAGGTAACAATACATCCTCTGGCCCAGACTATCTTAATATTTTTCTTAATAATACACAAGTCTTTAAAGAAACCTTTAATAATGTTCTCGGCAATTCCCAAACTTATAACCTTGAGCCAAACTCTGGTAGCGTAAATAATCTTGGCTTTAGTTCTGCGGTTGACTCCATCTATCGCGCTATATCCATTATCTTCACAGCTACAGATTCAACTACGCAAATTCGCTTTGCTGATGGTGGTTTGCAAGGACTGAGTGATGAGTCTTGGGGAATTGATAATGTCCGGGTATGGACTGACCAGACTGCTAACATCTCAGACTTGAAAGTTGAATCCGTAGCAGCTCCTTTAGCTGCATTGTTTGGTCAAAATATTGATGTCAATTGGCTAGTCAGTAACATTGGTAATGTTAACACAACAACAACTTGGAGCGATCGCCTTTGGCTTTCTAAGGACACGAAACTTAGTAGCGATGATATTCCATTGCTCAGTCAAGTGCAAAATCAATTTGCACCTCTGATTGCTAATGGATATTACACTAGCAATGCCACCGTCACAATATCATTCGCTGATATCTTACCTTATGAAATTGAGGGCAATGATAGCATTGCCACTGCTAATGACTTGTCACCCAATTTCGCTCCAAGTGGAACCAACACCTATGTTGCGGAGCTTGGAGGTGAAATCTCAACTTCCTACGAGGGAGACTTTTTCAAGATATTTGCTTCTCCTGGGGATACAATTACTCTTGACCAATTTCGTGGCTCTGGCACGCTGGGTGATACATATCTATATCTCTACAACAAAGACGGTCAAATACTTGCGGCTAATGACGATTACTATGGTTTAGATTCTCACATAGTTTACACCTTTGCCAATTCAAATAGTAACTATGTTGGCGATTACTACATTCGTGCTGGTGGTTACAGTAGCCGTACTGGCACATACACACTCAAAGCAACTCTACAAACGCCTAATCTAATTACTTCTCGACCCAAAGAAGGCACTTATTACATTCTGGTTCAATCAGATGCTCCCGGCAATCAAATAGAGTCTGATGAAACAAATAATGTTAACTACAGCCAAC
>NZ_JAIVFR010000440.1 GCF_020829685.1 Nostoc sp. CHAB 5715
CCGATCTCCAAGCTTACTAGAAAAGTTAATTACCGAGATTTTCCCACAATAGTTTGTTAAAATTTTGTTTGTCAGAACGTACAATCAGGCGAACGTGCGGATTAAGTCGCCGTGCTGCAAAGGCAGCTTCTATATTTATCCGCTCATTTCTGGTCACTAAAAGTATTGAACGACACTGGTTTATACTTGCCTGCTCTAAAACATTTGGCTGGCGGCAGTCTCCTATAATTAACTTTTCTAGTAAGCTTGGTAGTTGTGGGACTTCCCAATGTTCGGGCTGCACATCATCAATGGCGCTAACTTTAACATCGTACTCCTTTAGAACTGCAACACAATGTTGCCCTAAACTTTGGAGTCCGCATACTAAGAAAAGGTCTTGAGGTTTTTTTTGATTAGTGGTACGAGGGAGATGCACTTTCTGTTGTTGATGGCAGCATTCGACACTGCTAACAGTATGTGTTTACTAGGATTATATCTCACCATTCGCGTAATCCTAATCCCCAGCCCCCAATTTCTAATCCCCAATCCCTCTTCACGACAGCAAACTAGCAGAATTAACATCCAAAAATAACGTTGCTTGGGATTGTTGACGGAGAATAGAAGCCGGACAGTCTGTGCTTATAGCTCCTTGCAACATCTTTTTTACTACATTCGCTTTACGTTTTTCTGCAGCAAGACAAAGAATTTTTTTAGCTGAACAAATCGTCGAGATGGTGACAGTAAAAGCATACTGTGGGACAGTTTCTAGATTCGGAAAGTGACCTGTGCTTACTTGTTGCTGACGGTTCACTGTATCTAGTTTCACTAGTTTCACACTGTAAGGATCTTGAAAATTTGCTACTGCTGGATCGTTAAAAGCCAAATGTCCGTTTTCGCCAACACCAAGACAGCATAAGTCAATTGGTTGTGCAAGGAGTAGTTTAGTGTAGCGATCGCACTCTGCTACTGGTTGCAATGTATCACCTTCTATATAGTGAAATACTTTAGGAACAACCCGCTTCTCTACACGTTCTCGCATATAGTGCCGAAAACTCGCAGAATGGTCAGCAGTAATTCCCAAATATTCATCTAGATGGAACAGAATAATCCGTGACCAATCTACACCACCCAATCCAATCAAAGCATCAAGAAATTTGAGTTGGGAGTTACCTGTTGCTAACAATACACCAGCTGTATCTTGTTGCTTGAGAACTTGCTGTAAATGCTTTTGCGCGATTTCAGCAACATCCTGGGCCATTTCGACTTCAGAGTTGTAAATCTGCACTAGTAAATCATCAAACCGCTTCGCAAAGTCATTAGTCATTAGTCACTTGTACTGAGCTTGTCCTGAGCTTGTCCTGAGCGTAGCCGAAGGGCGTAGTCGAAGGGTGTAGTCGAAGTATTAGTCATTAGTCATTAGTCCAAGAGATACCACGTCCCTTATAGACTTGGTTTGAATTAGTCTTACAGCGCTTTTCAAGTAATTGAACTACACCACTCCCCACTCCCCACTCCCTACTCCCCATCTCATCTGTGGTCTAAATACCTGAAAAATGCTGTAATAAGAGAGTTTTTTTCGCCCAGAAGGGGCGAGGTATGTACCAAAAACTCTTTATCAACCCGAAAAGAGTTTGTCGCGGCTAGCATTTGCTTACATTGTAAAGTTATCAATTATACGGCATGTTGAGAGTCTCTACCTGTGTGCGCTTATATGCCCTATCCAGTATAGATTTTAGGATTTAGCAGATTAATTTGTGACTTTTTGCCCTGTATTGACCAAAGAACAATCACTCAGAGAAAAAAACAATGTAAACTATTTAAATTAAGTTAACAATTATTTACATTTTACCCAAAAATCATGCTGGCTGCAATTCTCTTTGACCTAGACGGCACTATTGTCAACACTGACCCTATACACTACCGAGCTTGGCAGGAAATGCTGTTAAATTACAGTATACAAATTGACGAAACATTTTATAAATCCCGAATTAGTGGGCGGCTAAATCCAGAAATTGTTAAGGATATTCTGCCACAATTATCAACAGCAGAAGGGCAAAAATTTGCAGACGAAAAAGAGGCGCTTTTCCGCACACTCGCCCCGCATTTAAAACTGTTGAGTGGATTTTCTGAACTACTAGCATGGACAGAGACACATCAGTTAAAACGCGCATTAGTAACTAATGCTCCTAGATTAAATGCAGAATTTATGCTAGAGGTTTTGGAAATCAAAGAAGCTTTCCATACAGTTGTTTTAGCGGATGATTGTATTGCAGGTAAACCTGACCCTGCACCCTACCAAGTCGCCCTGAATAAGTTGGAGATTACAGCAGAGGAAGCGATCGCCTTAGAAGACTCTCCCTCTGGTATTCGTTCTGCGGTGGGCGCAGATATCCGCACTATTGGCATCGCCTCCACCCACGATCCCCAATTTTTACAGGAAGTCGGCGCATTTATGGCAATTCCAGATTTTACTGATTTGCAGTTGTGGACATTGCTCAACTCACTCATTGAACCAGATTTGAGTGCGATCGCTTCTAACTTGTAAGCGCAAAATCTTAGACCATCAAGAGTAGAGACGCGAATTTACTAACCCGTCTCTACTTATTTTTTTGCGAGAATCGCGTAAATTTCCCGCTTAACTTGCTCTAAAAGCTCACGCACCCGATTTATGCGCTCCATATTGCCACTGCGAGCAACCTGCACCACAACAGCAGCTAATTCTGTTGCAGCATTCCGCAACTCAATAAACTCTTGAGGCTTACCTGTCACGAAACTTTTGAAGGTATCCCAAGGAGAGTCTGAAGTTTCCTGTTGGGCACGTTCTGCCAATAATTGTCTACCTTCATCGGTGATCGTGTAAATCCGCTTGCCACCTTCCTGTGCGCTCTTGTGGGGAGTGGGGAGTGGGGAGTGGGGAGTGGGGAGCAGGGGGAGATGAGGGGGATAAGGAAGACAAGGGGACAAGAAGAATAACCATGCCCAATGCCCAATGCCCAATGCCCAATGCCCAATGCCCAATGCCCAATGCCCAATTCCCAATGCCCATTTTCAAGATATTTGCGGTTTACGCAGATGCCAAGTAGTAGATTGCTCATAAGCGTAAGCTACTTGAAACAGTAGGTCTTCTCGGAGGACATTGCCAATTAGCTGTAATCCTATCGGTAGTCCCTGATCATCAAAACCACATGGCAAACTTAAACTAGGTAAACCGGCAAGATTCACAGGAATAGTCATCAAGTCAGTTAAATACATGCTCAAGGGGTCAGTAGTTTTTTCCCCTGCTTTAAATGCTGTAGTGGGAGATGTGGGACAAACTAACACATCAACTGCGCCAAAAGCCTTTTCAAAGTCTTGCTTTATCAGGGTGCGAACTTTTTGCGCTTTCAGGTAGTAAGCGTCATAATAGCCAGCCGAAAGTGCGTAAGTGCCGATCATAATTCGGCGTTTGACTTCTGTTCCAAAACCTGTGGCACGGGTACGAGTGTACATCGATAGCAAATTATCGGCATCAGGGGCGCGGTAACCATATTTAACGCCATCGTAACGAGCCAGGTTTGCTGACGCTTCTGATGGGGCGATGATGTAGTAGGTGGGTAAGCCATAGCGAAAGCGGGGACAGGAAATTATATGAATTTCCGCTCCCAAACTTTGTAGTTGCTCTACTGCTTTGGTAACGGCTTGTTCCACTACAGCGTCTAAACCTTCACCAAAAGTTTCTTTGATGATTCCAATTCTTAGCTGACCTCTGGGTTTTAAGTCTGGTTTTAAGCTGGCGACGTAGTTGGGAATGGCTACTTTGAGACTGGTAGAGTCTTTGGGATCATAACCTGCGATCGCACTTAATAATATTGCCGCATCTTCCACTGTGTTTCCAAATGGCCCAATTTGATCCAAAGAGGAAGCGTAAGCCACCAAACCATAACGAGAAACCAGACCATAAGTGGGTTTCATTCCCACCACACCGCAAAAAGATGCAGGTTGCCGAATCGAACCGCCAGTATCAGAACCGAGAGCAACCACACATTCTTGAGCCGCCACCGCAGCAGCAGAACCCCCCGAAGAACCACCAGGAACTCGTGACAAATCCCAAGGATTAGCCGTGACTTGGTAGGCAGAGTTTTCTGTAGAACTACCCATCGCAAACTCATCCAAGTTGGTTTTGCCTACCATTACCGCCCCGGCATCTGCCAGTTTTTGCGTCGCTGTTGATTCATAAGGCGGCACGAAATTTTCCAAAATCCGGGAGGCGCAGGTGGTAGGAATTCCCTTAGTACATAAATTGTCCTTAATCCCAACAGGAATGCCTGCTAGCAGCCCAATTTCTTCTCCCGCAGCAATTTTGGCATCCACAGCACCCGCCTGCTCTAATGCCCGTTCTGCGGTAACACATAAAAAGCTGTGCAATTTCGGATCTAACGCTTGAATGCGCTCTAAAGCTTCTTGGGTAATTTCAACGGCAGAACGTTCTTTTTTAACCAGCTGTTGGTGCAACTCGCGGATGGATGCCATGATTGCTCTCTTTGTGACTCAAGTCATTGATTTTAGTACATATTGGTCGATATTGGGTATGGGGCATTGGGCATTGGGCATTGGGCATTGGGCATTGGGCATTGGAAACTTCTTCCCTATGCCCCATACTTCGGCTTACCTCGGCAACGCCCTTACGAGCGTGATGCGTAAAGCCCCCGTGCTTCAGCCGGGGGATATAAGCGAACAGGCTGAATTTATTCAGCCGTGATGTGGGTCATTAATGTACTCTAGAACTTTTTGAGTGCTAACTTTTCCTGTAGTGTCGAACATGAAAGAATGAGTCCACAAGCTAGGTAGTTTCGTTAATCCTGGAAACTCTTGTCTTAAGTATCTTGACGACCTACCTTTAAAAGCTTTCACTACTTGAGATATTGAGTGATGCGGGTCATACTCAACCAATAAATGAATATGATCTGGTGCAATCTCTAGTGCTTTGATAACCCATTTTTTATCATTGGCAACAGACTGAAATATTTCAATACATCGCAGTTTCAACTTTTCATTGTTAGCAAAAACCCTCCTACGCCTGCATGGTATCCAAACCAGATGAACAGTAGCCAATCCGATTGAGTGATTGTAGTGGTTATATACAGATTTCATGTAGATGAATATTGATTATCTACATGGATGATGATATCATAGCCACATGAAAACCATGAAGTTTAAGCTGTATCAACACAAAAGAAATAGATTCCTCAAGCGCATGATTAACGCGAGTGGGGTAATCTACAATCATTGCATTGCCCTACACAAACGATACTATCGAATGTGGGGCAAGCATTTGAGTTGTGCAAAACTTCAGTCTCATATTGCCAAGTTGAGAAAACGTAATCCATTCTGGCAGTCAGTAGGTTCTCAAGCAGTCCAAGATATTTGTCAACGCATTGAAAAAGCCTATCAGTTATTTTTTAAGCACAATAAAAAAGGAGTTAGACCACCAGGATTTAAGAAGGTTAAAAAATACAAATCATTCACCCTTAAACAAACTGGTTATAAGTTTTTGGGTGGCAACAAAGTAAAAATTGCTAATCGAGTTTATCAATTTTGGAAGTCTAGGGAGATAGAGGGAACAGTCAAAACCTTAACTATAAAGCGCACACCATTGGGTGAGTTGTTTATGGTTGTGGTTGTTGATGAAGGCGGTAAACCAGAAGTTGAAGTTAAGACGGGTAAAATCGCTGGTTTTGACTTTGGTTTGCGAACATTCCTTACCTGCTCAGATGGGACAACAATTGAGTCTCCCCAATTTTTCAAGCAATCAATCAATGCCATCAAAAAAGCTAGTAGACATCATTCT
This sequence comes from Nostoc sp. CHAB 5715, assembly GCF_020829685.1. GTDB lineage: Bacteria > Cyanobacteriota > Cyanobacteriia > Cyanobacteriales > Nostocaceae > Nostoc. The sequence continues at coordinate 5,807 of NZ_JAIVFR010000440.1, forward strand.
AAAAAGCTAAAGGGTTCATCCAATCGGGAACGAGCTTTTGAAAACCTAGTACGCAAACACGAAGATATTTGTAACCGTCGTCGTGATTGGTTTTGGAAGCTAGCGCATGAATTA
>NZ_JAIVFR010000441.1 GCF_020829685.1 Nostoc sp. CHAB 5715
CTATAAGGGAGTACTGTTAGCAAATTATTCCGAGGTATACACCCTGCTAAGTAGTCCAGATTTACTCGTCAAACGGCCGGGAAAATCCTGCTTTGGAGATTGGATGTATGTTCCGGCTAGTATTGAACTGGGTAAGCGCCCTAAGCAAGAATATCAAGTTGTTGCTGCATTTCACGCCCAGGTATTGGCAACAGTACAAGACTTTGCACCAGAAACAGCTTGGCTGATATTGCGTACCAAAGAGAGAAATTATCCTGTAGATTTGCTCAAATGGACACCACGGATGCAGCAGATTCTGGAGGAGTTGATTCAAGTTTTAGAATTACCGAATCCGCCAGAGGTATTTATTTCTCGCCAAAAGTGCAATCTTTGCCATTGGTATAGTCAATGTTATGCGATCGCTCAATCTGAAAAACATCTCTCACTATTACCAGGTGTAACACCCATTCGCTACACTCAACTGCAAGACGTAGCCATCACCACACTGGAATCTCTCGCTAACACCAGTCCCACCATCCTAGAAAACCTGCTTGGTTTCGACAGTGAAGTAGCGCCCAAGTTGGTAGTGCAAGCTCAATCTGCACTAGAAAAACGACCGTTAATCTTACCCTATCCGCTACCAATAAAAGATATTACATTCACAGCACCTATAGAGCTTTACTTTGATATTGAAGCACAGCCAGACTTAGATTTAAATTTTCTTTTAGGGGTTTTGGTAGTTGATAGACTTGCCAATACAGAACAGTTTTATTCGTTTTTAGCAGATAAACCAGAAGACGAAGAATTAGTTTGGCAGCAATTTTTGGATTTAGTTTGGCAATATCCCGAAGCGCCAATTTACCATTTTTGTGTGTACGAGTTTGATACAGTCAAACGGTTGGCAAAGCTTTATAACACTCCTTCCTCCTTAGTGCGTCCTGTACTGAGTCGATTTGTGGCTGATTGACAAAAAAGACTCCACCTGTATTAGCTGGTGAAACATTTGGTAATTTGGGTTTAGCAATACCTGGGTTGCGGTTCCAGTCGCCAAAGTTAGCTTGAATGAGCGATCGCATTTTCTTGGAGTCAAAATCCCCCACAATCCCTAAAATCATATTATTGGGGTGGAAATATTGCTGATAAAAGTTGAGCAAATCCTCACGTTCAACCTGATCCACCGTTGCATACTCTATGGTGCGAGAGTATGGGCTATCTTTCCCATAGATCAATTTCTTAAATTCTCGACTAGCAATACTATCTGGATTGTCATTGCGACGCGCAATACCACCCTTAGCTTGTGTCTTAGCCAAGTCTAGCTTTTCTTGAGCAAATACAGGCGATCGCAGCACCTCGGCAAACAGCCCAAACACCGTTTCTAAATCTTCACTGAGTGCGTCAAAGTTAGCACTACCTGAAGCTTCACCAATACTGGTTTCCACAGATGCCGCGCGTTGTTCCAATATTTCGTTGAGTTCATCAGGCGAATGCTTCTTAGTTCCTCCAGTCCGCATCACCGCGCCTGTAAAACCAGCTAAACCAACTTTCTGTTGTGGTTCCAAGCGATTTCCTGTCCGTACAAACGCCGTACCATTCACCAACGGCAATTCGTGATCCTCCATCAAATAGACAACCAAGCCGTTTTGGAGGACAAACCGCTCATACTTGGGTAACTTAATCTCTGGTAGCGGTGGTAACTGCAACTCTGTATAATGCTTTGCTTCAGTCGTCGCCGCCAGAGAAAAATTACAAGTTAAAAGTAAACACGCAAAAACACCAACCAAAGCATAAATAAGCCCCTTCCCATTTTGAATTTTGAATTTTGAATTTTGAATTTTGAATTTTGAATTTTGAATTTTGAATTTTTTACCCTTCACCTTGTACCTCTGCATATCTCTCTACCTTTGCGCCCTTTGCGCCTCTGCGTAGCCTACGGCAAGCCGCTTTGCGTCTACGTTTTTCTTAAGCTTTTTTCGACAACAGCTTCCCAATCGTGCGATTTTTCGGCGTAAACGTCTCCTTCGCCACCCGCACAATATCAGCCGTTGTCACCGCCGAAATATCATCCAACTGCTTAAACAAATTCCGCCAAGAGCCAGTTTTCACCTCATATTCCAACAATTGTTGAGCCATCCCCATATTTGAATCCAGGGTGCGTAACAAACTCGCCCGTGCTTGGGTTTTCACCCGTTCCAAATCAACCGCCGCTACAGGCTCAGTTTTTAATTTGTCAATTTCTTGGCGCAAAGCCACCGCCAACTCATCAACTGTATGACCAGGAGCCGTGAGAGCATAAAATAACATCACGTTTGGGTACTTATCTCCAGGAAAACCGCTAAAACCTTGGGCATTTAGTGCCAAACGTTGCTTTTCTACCAAAGACTTATACAGCCGCGATGTGCGCCCATCACTTAATAAACTGCCAATGATTTCATAGACTGCATTATCTGGATGGGTAATTGCCGGACGATGATAACCTTCTAAATACCAGGGTTGAGAAGGTAGCTGTAAAGTAACTTCCCGTGTTTGTTGTTGTGACGGTTCCACCGGGATTTCTTCAACAGCTTTGGTTCTTGCCAGATAGCGGCCAAAATAAGTTTGCGCCAGTTTTTTTACCTCAGCCGGGTTAACATCTCCGACAATAGCAATGGTTAGATTACTTGGTACGTAGTAAGTATCAAAAAACTTTTGCACATCTTCTGGTGTCAAATTGCGGATATCTTTGTCATAACCAATCACCGGACGTCTGTAAGGATGAACTTTGTAAGCAGTATCAATAAATTTCTCCACCATCAGTCCAATGGGTGAATTTTCCACCCGCATCCGTCGCTCCTCTAAAATTACATCTTTCTCTTTATAAAACTCACGCCGAATTACAGGATCGAGAAATCGTTCTGACTCCAGCGACATCCAAAGTTCCAGCTTATTGGCAGGAAAGCTATATAAATAACGCGTGGCTTCGGTTGAAGTATTGGCATTTAAACCTACGCCTCCCGCTTGTTCGACAATTTGCCCCAATTCGTTTTGCTTGACAAGCTTGGCTGCTTGCGCCTCCACTCGCTTAAACTCAGCTTCTAACCGAGCAACCTGATCTTTTTTGCCATCGGCTTTCGCTGTTTTAATTTGGGCATCCAACCGTTCTAAGGTTTCTAATAGAGGTTTTTCTGCCTTGTAGTCTTTTGTACCAATGCGCGTTGTCCCTTTAAACGCCAAATGTTCTAGAAAGTGAGCTACACCAGTTTTGCCATCTGGCTCATCCACACCACCGACATTCGCATAAGTAAGAAAAGAAACTACAGGCGCTTGATGTCGTTCCAAGACAATGAATTTTAGACCATTGTCGAGGCGAAACTCCCTTAACTGCTTGATAACTCGATTCAGATAAGGTTGGATGGAGCTTTCAACTGGTGGAGTTTGAGTTTTTGTAGGTTGCAGGACTCTTTGGGGAGGAGGTGCTGTCTGAGTTTGAGCCAGAGCAATTTCTGGCAGCAATCCCCACCAGAAAACGATCAAAGCCAACAAAGCGACAAACAACCGCCCCAATATGACAGATACTTTATCTGACCAATCCAAAATCGTTCGATGGTTCCTGAGCGAAGTCGTTGGCGCAGCCTCTCGTAGAGAAGGACTGAGCGACTTGTGCCGAGCGGACTTGTGCTGAGCGTAGCCGAAGTAGCCGAGGTAAGTCGAAGTCCCCAATCTAAAACCTAAAATTGACCGACTGATCTGGTTCATAAGCAAAAATTAAGATAAAGTTACACTACCTAAAAAACTAGGTACTTAGCAAAAGGACGTTAATCTTGTATTAAGCTTGTTGAGCTTTTTTACTTGACGTTAGACAATAATGCTACAAATCGTGTTCCGGATATTTCACCATAACTGTTATGCGAGTTTTTAATTTTTCCCCACCCTCAGAGGCTCAGACGCGCACCCGGATTTTGCAGGCAGCACAACGGTTGTTTGCTTCTCAGGGATTTGACGGCACTACCACCCGCGATTTAGCCCAGGCGGCAGGTGTAGCTGAAGGGACTCTATTTCGTCATTTTCCCAATAAAAAGGCAATTTTGGTGGAAGTAGCGACGAGTGGATGGGTAGAGATTCTCACAGATTTGCTGACAGAATTAAGTGAAATGGGCAGCTATAAAGCCGTAGCTCAGGTGATGCGTCGCCGGATGTGGAACTTCCAAAAAAATAGCGATTTAATGCGCGTTTGTTTTATGGAGGTGCAGTTTCACCCCGATTTGCGCGATCGCATTCAATTAGAAATCATTACCAAAATGTCTGATGTGGGCGAAGCATTCTTTCAAACAGCGATGGATAAAGGTATTTATCGCAAAATGGACGTAAAGCTGGTAGCCAAAGTTTTTTTAGGAATGTTTGCGATCGCAGGTTTTTCCAACAACACCCTCATGGAACCTGACGCTTCCCCCCAACAAATGCAAGAAATGGCAGAAGGACTCGCTGATATCTTCCTTAATGGTGTTTTAGCTAAAGATTAGGGAGTGGGGAGTGGGGAGTGGGGAGTGGGGAGTGGGGAGTGGGGAGTGAGGAGTGGGGATTGGGGATTGGGGATTGGGGATTGGGGATTGGGGATTGGGGATTGGGGATTGGGGATTGGGGATTGGATATTGGGGATTGGGAAGAAACTTGTTCAATATTTCTCCCTTATTTTCCTCATCCCCCCAGTCCCCACTCCCCAGCCCCCAGTCCCCACTCCCCACTCCCCACTCCCTACTCCCCACTCCCCACTATTTTCGCTTGCTGACTCCACTGTTGTACTAATTCAATCGCTGGACACAAATCTCGTCGCTGCATTGTTGCTACCTGCAAGCGCATGATTTGTTGGTGCAATCTGTGAGTGGGAGTCTGAGCCAACTGTGCTACAGAACCAATACCTGCATGGAGCAATAAACCACAATATTGTATGCCTACACTGGGAATACGCGCCAAGTCAGCTAAAGCCATCCATTTATTTACATACTGAAGATGAATCTGTAGTTTATTTGCTAACGCTACTCTTTTCTCTAGAGTTTTCCCTTGTTTGATTAGCGCTACTGTGCTAGGAATTCCACAATTGTGCAGTTGAGATTGTTCCTCGTGGCTTAGTCCAGGTAATTGCTCAATTGGCCAGTCACGAGATTGGATGCGACTTTGATTATTTGTATTTTTAGCAGACATCTTTGAAATTAAAATATAGGCTTATTTAGATATTGTGACAGTCGCTTCTTTGCAAAAGTATGCTCTTGCAGTTTATTTGTATTGCTGTGCTATTTTAACCCAACCTCTTGCAATGAGATTGTGTCGGCTGACAATGCCATTGTTTCGGCTGACAATGCCATTGTGTCGGCTAACAATGCAATTGTATCGGCTAACAATGCAATTGTGTCGCCTGACAATGCAATTGCATCGCCTGACAATGCAATTGTATCGACTAACAATGCCATTGCATCGGCTTGCAAAAATTAAGTAAAATCGATAATCAATTCCTTTGCCAAAAATAGAGGTAAGTCTAACTTTTGGCGAAACAGTCCCAAATAAGCGTGCTACAACGTGTCTGGCTAACAAGACGCGATCGCCTCGCGTAGCCCCTGACGTTAAAATGGGCCTAAAATCTCTCAAATTTTGCTCGTCTACGGTGGATTGCAGGAAGTTTATGACTCCGATTCCGAAAAGCGCAGCCCAGTTATATGAAACAGATTTTGTCGCATGGACAGAAAAAACTGTGCAACTCATTCGTGCTGGAGAATTTGGACAAGTAGACTGGGATGCTGTGATTGAGGAGATTGAAAGCTTGGGACGATCAGATCGCCGGGAGTTGAAAAGCCGCTTAGAAGTATTATTACAGCATTTGCTCAAATGGCAATATCAATCTAGTTTACGGAGTGGCTCTTGGCAAAATACCATTGATGAGCAACGCAACAAAATTGTAGATTTTAGGCCCAT
>NZ_JAIVFR010000442.1 GCF_020829685.1 Nostoc sp. CHAB 5715
AGGAATCATATTTGATTTTTGAAATTATTTGCGTAGTCCGGGAGTGGGGAGTAGGGAGTAGGGAATAGGGCTGTAGGGTTTTCGAGTTGTACGGAATTTTTTCATAAATCAAATCGTAGTCCTATATGAGTTTTATATGTTAGTTCAGAACACAAGTCCATTTGTTCAGAACACAAGTCCATTCGTTCAGAACACAAGTCCATTCGTTCACAACACAAGTCCGTTCATTCACAACACAAGTCCGTTCATTCACAACACAAGTCCGTTCATTCACAACACAAGTCCATTCATTCACAACACAAGTCCGTTCATTCACAACACAAGTCCATTCGTTCACAACACAAGTCCATTCTCAACAATTTGTTGTCTATCATCGTGTAATTACTGAGCTAACAATCCAATCTTATTAGAAAAAATACCTTTTTTTGCAAGCTTTACTGAACCACTACATTGTTCCATTGAGACACTCTAGAAAGATAAGTTTAGTAAAAGGTGTGCATTGATGCCACGCAAAAAAAGAACTTCTCCTGTGCTAGAAAAAACTGAACAGAGAGTAATCGGATTTAAATCGATTGATTCTAGCCTTGACTTTGGTAATTCCATCAGTTTAAACAATTTAACCCAGTTAACCGGGCAACTTCGCAACCAGATTGACCAGTATAATATGATGCTAACCGCCCTTGACTCGGCAAAGGCAGAAATAAAAACCCTTGAAAAGACCATCCGCGAAACTTCAGAACGCTTAGTCAGTGGTGTGGTCTTGAAGTATGGCAAAGACAGCCGGGAATACGAGATGACAGGCGGGGTACGCAAAAGCGATCGCATTCGTAAAGCCACCATTACCCGGTTAAAATCGACCGCAGACTCAAAAGCGGCTTCTAAACAGACGGCGTAACCGGCAAAAATTAGGCATCATTTACAGTGAATGATGCCTATTGCGACGCCGAATAGCCCGCACTTCTCTACGAGACGCTCCGCGAACGGCATGGTTCGACTCCGCTCACCAGCCGCTCAGTGACCACCGCAGGCATCGCATGATCGCACTGTTAAGCACTTCGCTTTGATTCTGGAAAGCAGGTGCATTTTGTGGAATCTAACTCTATAAGCTGTTACGCAAAAAGAAAAGCACATCAACTGGTGAGGTTGTCCAAAGTCAATTGTCCTTTGTCCTTAGTAAACACAAATGACTAATACTTCGACTACGCTCAGTACAAGTGACTAATGACTAATGACGGTCTACACAGAAAATAGTGCAATATGTAGGCGCGTTAGCTTAAGTTTAGCAGGCAATGAAAATTAAAATAGTAATTTTACTGGGCTTTTTCAATATTTACGTAAGTTAGTATACACTATAATTAAGCAGTGAATACTGACATCTTTTTATTGTTTTAGACGGGATGGATATCTATGACATCTGAAAGCGACCGTGAAAAAGAACTTGAACACCGAGAACGTATATTACGAGAACGAGAAGTTGAATTGCGACTCCGGGAAATGGAAAGTAATATCCATGCTACCGATGCGGCTTTTCATCAAACTGTGAAGCATCAGCCAGAAAATTCCCGAAAACCTTGGATGAACAAAGTGATATTGGGTGGTAAGCTGTTTGTTCTTGGTGTGGTAGCGCTGGTTGCAGTGAGGATAGCCTCAGTGCTGGCTGGGTTTATTATTGTTAGTGCGCTAGGGTGGATGTCTTACAAATTATTTTTGGAATCTAAAAAAACCAATCTTTAATAAAGGTGTACTGTTATGAGTGATCGGGTAGCAACTGACAGATTTATCCAAGATTTAGAGCGCGTTGCTCAAGTGCGATCGGAGATTTCTGTATGTTTGAGTAATCTAGCCCAAACAATTAATCAAGCTGAGTTGGCTGGAGACTCTTCATCAGGTAAACTCAGTTTAGAACGAGATATTGAAGATATTACAGTAGCTAGTAAAAACCTCCGACAAGGTGTATTTCGCCTTTTGGTATTGGGCGATATGAAACGGGGAAAAAGTACGTTTCTCAATGCATTAATTGGGGAAAACTTATTGCCGAGCGATGTTAACCCTTGTACCGCAGTGTTAACAGTTTTACGCTATGGGCCAGAAAAGAAAGTTACCATTCATTTTAATGATGGAAAAAGCCCGCAACAGCTAGACTTTCAAAATTTTAAATATAAATATACCATTGATCCGGCTGAAGCTAAAAAACTAGAGCAGGAGAAAAAACAAGCTTTTCCCGATGTTGATTATGCAGTAGTTGAGTATCCCTTAACGCTACTAGAAAAGGGAATTGAAATTGTCGATAGTCCAGGATTGAATGATACAGAAGCGCGAAACGAATTATCTTTGGGTTATGTAAATAATTGTCATGCAATTTTGTTTGTGATGAGAGCTTCTCAACCTTGTACTTTGGGTGAGCGTCGCTACTTAGAAAATTATATCAAAGGTCGAGGGTTGACAGTTTTCTTCTTAATTAATGCTTGGGATCAGGTGCGAGAATCATTGATTGATCCTGATGATGTCGAAGAATTACAAGCATCTGAGAATAGATTACGGCAAGTATTTAAGGCGAATTTAGCAGAATATTGTATTGTAGAAGGTCAGAATATTTATGACGAACGAGTGTTTGAGCTTTCGTCTATTCAAGCACTCAGACGACGGTTAAAAAATCCCCAAGCTGATTTAGAGGGGACTGGCTTTCCGAAGTTTATGGAAGCGCTTAATACTTTTCTTACCAGAGAACGTGCGATCGCAGAACTTCGTCAAGTCAGAACCTTAGCAAGACTTGCCTGCAATCATACCCGCGAAGCAGTTGCTAGACGTATACCATTACTTGACCAAGATGTAAATGAATTAAAAAAACGGATTGATTCAGTGGAACCAGAGTTTAACAAACTCACGAGTATTCGAGATGAATTCCAAAAAGAAATTATCAATACAAGAGACACTCAAGCAAGAACAATTTCTGAATCTTTTCGTAGCTACGTTTTAAATTTAGGTAATACCTTTGAAACCGATTTCTTACGTTATCAGCCGGAATTAAATCTGTTTGATTTTCTCAGTAGTGGTAAACGAGAAGCATTTAACACTGCATTGCAAAAAGCCTTTGAGCAATATATCACTGACAAATCTGCTGCTTGGACATTAACTGCTGAAAAAGATATCAATGCAGCTTTTAAAGAACTTTCTCGCAGTGCTGCACAATATGGCGCGTCTTATAATCAAGTCACAGATCAAATAACAGAAAAGCTCACTGGACATGAGGTAAAGGTAAATACCACTACTACTGTTGAAGAAGATAACTCTCCCGGATGGGCAAAATGGGCAATGGGATTGTTATCCCTGTCTAGGGGAAATCTTGCTGGCGTAGCACTAGCTGGCGCTGGATTTGATTGGAAAAATATCTTGTTAAACTATTTTACTGTAATTGGCGTTGGTGGGATAATTACGGCAGTGACAGGTATTTTTCTTGGCCCCATCGGGTTTGCACTGCTAGGTTTGGGAGTAGGATTTTTGCAAGCAGATCAAGCGCGTAAAGAGTTAGTTAAAACAGCGAAGAAAGAGTTAGTTAAACATCTACCCCAAATCGCGCATGAGCAATCTCAGGTTGTATACAATGCCGTGAAAGAGTGTTTTGACTCTTACGAAAGAGAAGTGAGTAAGCGGATTAACGATGATATTGTATCTCGTAAATCTGAATTAGATAATCTAGTCAAGCAGAAACAAACCCGCGAAATAAATCGTGAGGGTGAGTTCAATCGGTTAAAAAACTTACAGGAAAATGTAATAGCTCAGTTGCAAAAAATTGAGGCGGCGTATAGCAATCTATTAGCGTACTATAGCTAATATATAGCAGTCCTAAATGATTTGTAAACTTCTCTCCTTCTCCTCTTGGCGCTCTTGGCGTCTTGGCGGTTCGATAATTTTTACAACTCAAATAGGATTGCTATAGCTAATTACTCTCGTTCCCAGCTAGAAACTGGGAACGAGGAAAATAGGGGAACTATGCAACAACAGTATGAAGGTTATAAAAATTTAGCAGATTCTCTCAAATCTGCATCTGTGTTACTGAATTTAGAACGCAAATCGCAACTGCATCAAGATATAATTACCATTTGCAATCATCTAGTTAATCCTAGCTTTCGGATTGCGGTATTTGGCCCCTTTAATCATGGCAAATCTACCTTACTGAATGCCATGCTAGGGAATCGCACTTTACCAATTGATTTAATCCCTACTACAGGCGCAGCGATTACTGTCAAGTATGGTTCTGATGTACGGACTCGCATCATGTTGGTAGATGGTAGAGAAATCTATCGCAGTGGCACAGAAGTTTTACAACAATTTGCAATTCTTGATGGCAATAGGCAGATGCGAAAAGATATAGCATCTGTGGAAGTTTTTTGTCCCCATCCTTTTTTGGAAACAGGTGTAGAATTTCTCGATTTACCAGGAACGAATGATAGAGACGAACAAGATAATTTAGTTCGAGAACAATTATTAAGTGCAGATTTAGTTATACAATTATTAGATGCACGTAAGTTAATGACTTTAGGTGAGCGGGAAAACTTACGAGATTGGCTATTAGATCGCGGTATTAAAACAGTTATATTTGTTGCTAATTTTATTAACTTACTCGAACCTGACGAGCAAAAACAAGTTCAAAATCGCTTGCGGTTTGTTGCAGAAAGCTTTCGAGCCGAATTACCTCCAGGTTTTAGTAATTTATATCGTGTTGATGCTTTACCTGCTTTAAGAGCCAGGTTAAAAGGTGATGTTGCTACTGCCAATAGTAGCGGGTTAGCGGCTTTTGAAACAGCTTTGCAAAATATTGTGGGGATTTTGCAACCAAATCGTGGTAGTGTGCGTTTGCCAAGAGTGCAAGCGATCGCTTCTCAAATCCAACTCTTGTTAAAAGCTAAAATTGACCCGATTGCTATTGAAATAAAATCCTTTGATGATAAAGAAAATAGCAAAATTGAAATTAAACGAAAAGCCGCTAACTTAATTTATAAAGGTTTTACTACTAGCGTGGGAGAGTTACGCGATTGGCTAGCATTACCCAAGCTACTCACAAAATATCAAGCTGATGCAGCAGTTGCGTTGGCAGAAAATAACTTTAAAGTTTGGCAAACAAATACTCTTAAAAAAGACCTGACTCAATTGCAATTTGCTGTGGTAAAATGGCTTTATCAAGCTTACGAATTTTTCCAAGAAGAACGACCGCAAGATTTAATAATTCCCTTTCCTAGCGAACCACAAGTAATATTACCATCAAAGCCAAGTAATACTGATGATTTGAGTGAACCTGGTTCTATCGCTGTTGGTGGTGGTATTGGTTGGTTGTTAGGCGGCCCAGTTGGTGCTGCTGTCGTCGGGAGTATTTCTTATTTGCTAAACAAGAATATCCAAAAACAAGACGAACAATTAGCAAATGAATCTTATCATCAGGAAGTTGCTAAACTTTGTATAACTGCAATTGAAGATTATTTATCTCGCTTCAGTAGTCAAGGGTTATCTATTTTGACTGAATATGAACAGAAAGTCGAAAAAGTAATTTCTTTTGAAGTTAGTCAAGAACCACTAGAAATTACTAAAAAGCGTGAAAGTTTGCAGCAGTTACAAAACGGTTTTAATCAGTTGCTACAAGAGTTAGAAAAAGTCAAAATATCCTCAAATTATCAAGTTTATAAAGAAATACCTAAATCCAGTAATACTAATATAAAATATTCGCCACAGCCAGAGAGAGTTCAAACTTCCTCTAAAAAAGATACTGGTGTTAAGCAACAACAGGAAAATACTGCTAAGAATAATCAAACAAGGGTAAAATCTGTTTCTCCACCACCACCAAAAGCTTCTTCCTCTCCACGGAAAGAAGACTTAGAGGCGAAATTTCGTGATTGGGAAATCAATGAGGAAATA